>JBEBGT010000067.1:0-11333 GCA_040081365.1 Candidatus Eiseniibacteriota bacterium
TGGCGGTCGATGAAGTCCTGCGGCAGGCCGTCCAGCTCGGCCACCGTGCACGTGATGCTCGACTTGTCCTCGCGGATGTTGCGGCCGAACTCCTGGCTGATCAGCACCAGCTCTTCCTGGGTCTTCTTGATCTTGTTGCGCGTGGCCTCGTCCTTGTCGACGCCCGAGAGCTTGAAGTCGCGCAGCGTCTTCTCGACGTAGTACTTGGTCTCGGCGTCCGCGCCGGTCAGGTTCATGCCGGCGAGCGCGTCGTAGATCGCACGGTTCAGCGACAGGTCGGTGACGAACTTGGAGATCTCCTGCGACAGCTCCTCGGCGGTGGCGCGCAGGGCCGAATCCGGGTTGGTCTCTTCCACGAGCCCACTCTGCGAGCCGGCCATGTCGAGTTGGCGCTGCACCTCGTCGAACGGCGCCAGCGTGTTGGCGATCGTGCGCGGGCCCTTCACGGCCAGCATCTTGTCGAGCGCGCCCTGCGCCAGCGCCAGCCGGCGCTGGATGCGCGCCTTGAACTGCGGGGCGTCCGGGTTGCCGGTCCAGAACGGGGCGTTGTCCGGCGGCAGGGCCATCGTCGGCTTGGCCGGGGCCGCGAGCGCGAACGGAACGCTGATCGCGAACAGGCACGCCGCGAGGGCGAGGCGCGCGTACATGAGGGGGGACCGCATGGGAATCCTCCGGTGCAGGGATGAAGCCGGGCGGGGTCGAGCGCTCGCCCGGGCGGATGAGTGCGTCACGAGCCCTGCAGGCTAGCGGGCTCGGGAGCGTTCCACAACGCGCCACGGCCGGGCGCGGAGCGCGTCCGGCCCGGCGCGGTGGGCACGCACACCGCCGCGCGGCCCGTCTCGCGACCATCGCCACTTCACAGCCGACCAACGCGGCGCGGAGCGGCAGGACGGCCACCCCGGAGCCGGGGTGGCCGTCGGTACCACGGGCCTCGCGGGCCTACTTCTTCTGCGGCCGCGCCGGGCGCATCTCCACGCGGCTGTGCAGCGCGCGCGGGTTCGTGCGCAGCAGGTCCACCACCATCTCGCCCACGTCCTCGGGCTGCAGCGCCCAGTCCTGCTTGGCGGCCGCACCGCGGCCGAAGTCGGTGGCCACGCTGCCGGGCATGAGGTACGTCACGCGGATGCCGTGCTCGCGCACTTCCTGGAACAGCACTTCGCTGAAACCGTTCACGGCGTGCTTGCTGGCGCAGTACGCCGCCGCCCCGGGGAACGCGTTCCGGCCAGCGAGCGACGAGACATTGAAGATGTAGCCGCCGCCGCGCGTGGTCATGCGCGGGATGGCCTCGCGCGTGCAGTAGAACACGCCGTTCACGTTGGTCTCGATCACGGCGTGCCAGTCGTCCAACGACATGTCCGCCACCGCGCCGAACAGCCCCACGCCGGCGTTGTTCACCAGCACGTCGACCCCGCCCAGGTCGCGCTCGACAGCCGCGAACAGCGCGCTCACCTGCTCGTGCTTGCGCACGTCACACGCGTAGCCGCGCGCGCCGTGGCCGATCTCGCCCGCGGCCGTGTTCGCCGCAGCCGCCTCACGCGCCGTGATCGCCACGGTGTAGCCGGCGCCCGCCAGCGCCTCGGCCACGCCGCGCCCGATGCCGCGGTTGCCACCCGTCACCACGGCCACCTTGCCCGCTGCTGATGCCATGCCTGCCTCCGTCGTGGAGCGTGTGCCGGCACGACCACGCCGGCGGATGGTGTCGATCTGCGCTCGGTAGCGTAGTCGATGCGCGGCGGCAGCGTGGGGCGGCCGACTCGTGGGCCGGCGCCGGACTCAGACGATGTCGCGCGGTCCGATGCGGCGCAGTAGGCGCGTGTGCGAGTCGCCCTCACGCGCCAGTTCGACGAACGTGCCGGGCGAGAACGACGGGTCATCGCCCACCAACTCGTGCACGAGTCGGCCCAGCAAGGGCAGGTGCGCCACCACCAGCACGGGCGAGTCGAGCGGTGCCGCGGCCGTGATGGCCGCCAGCGCGTCGGACGGTTCGCCCTCGGGCACGAGCTCGTCCAGCACCTGTGGCGTGCGCGAAAGTCCAAGGCTCTCGATCATCACCACGGCTGACGTGCGCGCGCGATCGTACGGACTCGTGAGCACTGCGGCCGGAGCCCAGCCCTCGGCACGCAACATGGCGCCCAAGCGGCGCAGGTAGGCCGCACCTTCGGGCAACAGTTCTGCGTTCGGGGCCTGGCCTGCCGCGAGTCCATGTCGGAGCAGTGCGAGGACGCGGATCATGGCGCACAGTAATGACCAAGAATACGAATCGGTCAAGTCCGCAATGCGAACGCGGCCTCATGAGTAGTGAATCCGCACTCACGCCTCGTGGACGCCGTGCGTGCGGGGTGCGTGCGGAGCCTGAACCGTGCCGCGACAGGACCATGCGGTGGGCCTCGACGCACGAGCGGGCCGCCCTGACGGTTTCCGGCAGCCGGCGCACGTGCATTTGCGCCGCTCCTGCGGCCCCGATAGCATCGTGCCCTATTCTCTCCCAGCACCCATCCCGCGGCCCACCGCGGCCACAGGAGCACCCCCGTCCATGAGCCGGTTCCTCGAGCAACTGCGTGAGCGTGTGCTGTTCTTCGACGGCGGCATGGGCACCCAGGTGCAGGCGCGCGAGCTCACCGCGGACGACTTCGGGGGCAAGCGCTGGGACGGCTGCATCGACTACCTGTCGCTGACCCGGCCCGACGTGGTCGAGGCCATTCACGCCGCCTATTTCGACGCGGGTGCGGACGTCGTCGAGACCAACTCGTTCCAGGCCTCGCGCACCCGGCTCGAGGAGTGGGACCTCGGCGAGCGCACGGTCGAGCTCAACCGCGCCGCGGCCGCAGCGGCGCGCCGCGTGGCGGACCGCTATGCGGCCGCCGATGGCCGCCCGCGCTTCGTGGCGGGCTCCATGGGGCCGTCGGGCTTCCTGCCGTCGTCCGAGGACGCCGACCTGGGTAAGCTGGCGTTGGCCGACCTGGTGCCGTCGTTTCGCGAACAGGCGCACGGGTTGCTGGCAGGCGGCGCCGACGTGCTCATCCTCGAGACGTGCCAGGACATCCTCGAGATGAAGGCGCAGATCCTGGCGGCGCGCGAGGCCATGGCGGCCACGGGGCGCATGGTGCCGCTCCAGTGCTCGATCACGCTGGATCCCACGGGCCGCATGCTGCTGGGCACCGACTACCGCGGTGCGCTCGCCACGCTCGAGGCCATGCAGGTCGACATCATCGGGCTCAACTGCAGCACCGGCCCGGACCTCATGCGCGACGCCATCCGCTACCTGTGCGAGAACGCCAGCACCCCCGTGCACTGCATTCCCAACGCCGGCCTGCCCATCAACGACGGCGGCCGCACGCTCTACCCCATGCGCCCGGAGCCGTTCGCGGAATCGCTGCGCGAGTTCGTGCTCGACTTCGGTGTGAGCCTCGTGGGCGGCTGCTGCGGCACCACGCCCGAGCACATCCGGAGTCTCGTGGCGGCCATCGGCCATGGCACCAAGCCGCGCCCGCGCCCGGGCCGCAGCCGCTGGTTCGTCTCCAGCGGCATGACCGCCGTGGCGCTGGAGCAGGAGCCGCGCCCGCTGCTGATCGGCGAACGGCTCAACACGCAGGGTTCGCGCAAGGTGAAGCGCCTGGCGCTCGAGGGCACCACCGAGGACTTCATCCCGATCGCGCGCGACCAGGTCGAAGGCGGCGCGCACGTGCTGGACCTGTGCCTGGCGCTCACCGAGCGCACCGATGAAGCCGAGGCCATGCGCCGGCTGGTCAAGAAGCTGTCGCTGTCGGTGGAGGCGCCGCTGTGCATCGACTCCACCGAGGCCAACGTCATCGACGCCGCGCTGCAAGCCTGCCCCGGTTCCGCGATCGTGAACTCCATCAACCTGGAGAACGGCCGCGACCGGATCGAGGCCGTGATGCCGCTGGTCATGCGCCATGGCGCGGCGGTCATCGCGCTCACGATCGACGAAGTGGGCATGGCCAAGACCGCCGCGCGCAAGCTCGAAGTGGCGCGCCGCATCCACGACATCGTCACGCGCGAGTACGGCCTGCCTGCGGAGCGGCTCATCTTCGACGACCTGACGTTCACGCTCGCCACGGGTGACGACGAGTTCCGGTACTCCGGCACCGAGACCATCGAGGGCATCCGGCTCATCAAGCGCGAACTGCCCGGCGTGCTCACGTCGTTGGGCGTGTCCAACGTGTCGTTCGGGCTCGGCAAGGAAGCGCGCGCCGTGTTGAACAGCGTGTTCCTGTACCACTGCGTGCAGGCCGGGCTCGACATGGCGATCGTGAACCCGGCCGACATCATCCCGTACGCCGAACTCTCGGCCGAGGATCGCCGGCTCGCCGAGGACCTGGTGTTCGCGCGCCAGGAGCAGGCGCTGGCCGCGTACATCCAGCACTTCGAGGGCCGCAAGCCCGATGCGCGCGCCAAAGAGGACGAAGCCGCGGAGTCCTCCATGAGCGTCGAACAGCGCATCCACCACCAGATCCTGCACCGCAAGCCGGGCGGCATCGAGGCATGGGTCGACGAGGCGGTGAAGCGGCAGGACGCGGTCACCGTGCTCAATACGGTGTTGTTGCCCGCGATGAAGGAAGTGGGCGACAAGTTCGGTGCGGGCGAGCTGATCCTGCCGTTCGTGCTGCAGAGCGCCGAGGTCATGAAGAAGGCCGTGGCCCAGCTCGAGCGCTACCTCGAGAAGAACGCCGACGTCACCAAGGGCCGTGTCGTGCTGGCCACGGTGTTCGGCGACGTGCACGACATCGGCAAGAACCTGGTGAAGACGATCCTGTCGAACAACGGCTACACGGTGTTCGACCTCGGCAAGCAGGTGCCGGTGCAGACCATCGTCGACAAGGCGAAGGAACTGGGCGCCACGGCCATCGGCCTGTCGGCCCTGCTGGTGTCGACGAGCAAGCAGATGCCGATCTGCGTGAGCGAGCTGCACCGATTGGGCCTGAAGCTGCCCGTGCTCATCGGCGGCGCGGCCATCAACCGTAACTTCGGCCGGCGCGCCGCGCTGGTCGACGGCGAGGTGTTCTACGAGCCGGGCGTGTACTACTGCAAGGACGCGTTCGAGGGGCTCGACACCATGAACGCGCTCATCGAGCCGGGCACGCGCGGCGAGCTGGTGGCGCGCGTGAAGCGCGAGGCCTTCGAGTTCAAGAGCAAGAGCGCCGAACACGACGCGCGCTCGGCCGCGGCCAGTGCCCAGCAGCAGGACTTCAAGGTCTCGGTCACACGCGACGTGCCCGTGCCCGCGCCGCCGTTCTGGGGGGCGCGCGTCACGACCACCGCGCAGGTGTCGTTCGACGGCATGTACGCCGGCATGGACCTGAAGACGCTCTACCGGCTGCACTGGGGCGCGCGTGGCGATGCCGCGCAGGTCGAGAAACTGGTGCGCGAGGACTTCGAGCCGCGCCGCCTCAAGCTGCAGCAGGAAGCCAAGGCCAAGGGCTGGCTGCGACCGGTGGCGGTGTACGGCTACTTCCCGTGCCAGTCCGAGGGCCAGGACCTCGTGGTGTACGACGCCTCGGCGTTCACGCCGGGCTCACTCACGCCGCGCGGCAAGATCGAGGAAGTGGCGCGCTTCACGTTCCCGCGCCAGGCCGACCGCGAAGGGCTGTGCCTGTCGGATTACTTCGTGCCGGCCTCCAGTTCCAAGTTCGACGTGGTCGCGTTCCAGGTCGTGTCGGTGGGCTCGGGGGCGGATGAGCTGGGGGCCGCGCTCGACAAGCGTGGCGAATACAGCGAGTCGCTGTTCGTGCACGGGCTGGCCATGGCGGCCACCGAGGGCCTGGCGGAGTGGCATCACCAGCACATCCGGACCGAACTCCAGCTCGAAGCCGAACGCGGCAAGCGCTACTCGTTCGGCTACAGCGCCTGTCCCGATCTGGCCGACCAGGCCAAGCTGTTCGCACTCCTGTCGCCGCAAGAACGCATCGGTGTGGCGCTCACGAGCGCGTACCAGTTGGTGCCCGAGGCCAGCACGAGTGCGGTGGTCGTGCACCACCCTCAGGCGAGCTACTACCTCGTGCGGGAGTGAACCCGGGCGGCACGATCCCGCGGCGCCTGCGCCCCGGGTTCGTGCCGCCGGTCCGTCAGCGTCCGACCTCCCAGCGCGCCACGTGCAGCCGCGTGCGGTCGGCCTCCTTGGCACTCCACGCCACGTAGGCCAGCTTGCTGGCCGGCGAGCTGGCGATCTTGGGATGCGTGGCGCCGCTCGTGCCCGGCACCGTGAAGCGTTCCACGAGCCGCCGGCCCGAGGACTCCACCCGCGCCAGCGTCAGTTGGCTCTTGCCGGTGCTGTCGGCGTCCATGGCGAGCAGCGAGCCGCTCATGCCGGCCTCGCCGATGTCCACGTGCAGCGTGGGCAGGCGTTCGCCCCGCAGTACGGTGACCGGTGTGCTCACGGAGTCCATGCGCTCGGGCAGGACCTGACGGAAGTAGACCCCGGCATGCCCCTCGGCGCCGGTGAACCACGCCACGCGCAGAGTGCCGTCGCGCGACAACGCGATGGGCGGGCCCGAGTGCGGACAGCCTGCGATGTTCCAGTTATCGGTGCGCAGTCGAATGGGTTCGCTGCCGGTGCGCGCGAGGACGACATCGCGGAGCTGTCCGGGGTAGTGTTTGCGGAACACCACGTACGGGATCCCGAACGCGTCAACGACCATGCCCACGCGGCAGCACGGGCAGACCCGTGACCACTGCGCCGAGTTCGGACTCCACGTGGCGCCGTGGTCGTCCGAGCGTGACAGGTGGATCGAGGCGTCGTGGCCCTCCGACTCGTCGCTCTGCAAGCTGTCGCCGCCGGGCCGGCTGTCGAGCCAGGCGGCGTAAAGCTCGCCCGTGGGTCGCAACGCCAGCGCGTGGAACGTGTGGCTGCCGGGTTCACCAGCGGCATCGTCATTGATGGTGACGGCCGCCGACCACGTGCGGCCGCCGTCGGCCGAGCCGGCGAAGCGCAGGTCGCTGGCGGGGAAGCGGCGACCCGCGATCTCGACCGATGTGGACCACGCCAGCCCGAGGCGGCCGTCGACGGCGCAGGTCATGCGCGGCGAGGACTCGGCATGCAGGCGCAGCGGCTCGCCGGGGGGCGAGACGGCCACCGGCTCGGTCCAGGTGTCACCCGCGTCGGCGGAGCGGCTGAACCACAGGCGAAAACCCGTGCTGTCGCCCGCCACCCAACTGAGCAGCACGTCGTGATTGCGCGGATCGCAGGCCACCGCCGCATCGCCCGCATGTGGCGCGGTGATCGACGGCGGCTTCAGCTCCTGCACGGCCGAGGGCCGGTGCGTGCAGCCGCCCGCCAGCACCAGCGCGAGCAGCCCCGTCGTGAGCAGCGGACCGGCGGGGCGGGCCGAAGCCCGCCCCATGCTGGTCGTGTGCCGTGCGTGTCGTGAGAGCGCGTCCATGTCGTTCCCGATCCCCGAGCCGGCGAAGGTGTGGGCCCCGTGCGCCGGCCTCACCGGAAGCTGTACTGCAGCGCGCCGTACCAGGTGCGCGGCAGTCCGGGAGCATACTCCTCGCCGCGGGCCGCGGTGTATTGCGACGTCTCGGCGTAGCGCTCATCGGTGAGGTTCATGCAGCGCACCGAGGCCACCACGCGCGGGCCCACCGGGGCGTTGGCGCGCAGGTTCAGCAGGTCGTGGCCGGGGTACTTGTGGGTGTTAGCCTGGTCCATCCAGTATGAGCCGATGTGCGTCCACTGGATCTCGGCGTTGGCGCTGGCCCAACGCGACGGCGCGAACCGCAGCGTGGCGTTGCCGATCTCGCGCGGCGCGCTCACCAGTTCCTTGCCCGACAGGTTCGTGGTCGAGTTCGGCTTCCAGGTGCCCAGCATGTGCTTGGCGTGTGACCAGCTCACGTCCAGCCGCAGCGGCCTGACCAGGTTCATGCCGAGCGACGCCTCGACGCCGCGGTGCGTGGTGGTGCCGGCGTTCTGCACTTCGGTCGAACCATCGGTGCGCGTGAACGACAGGATGTCGTCGTGCTTCTCGAGCGAGTACACCGTGAGGTCGTAGTTCACGCGCTGCGCCACCGCACCGCGCAAGCCGCCCTCGAAGTTCTCGGCCTTCACCGGCTGCAGTCCGACTGTGTTGAGCGACGAGCCCTGGCGGAACAGCTGGCCCTGCGACGGCGCGCGGAACCCGTGACGATAGGCCGCGAACACGTTCACCGCGGGGGCGAACTCATACGTGGCCCCGAACTTGGGGCTCAAGTGGTCGTAGGAGACCTTCATGTCCGCCGGGCGGCGCCAGCGGCCCGTGGCGAGCGTGGACAGCTGGTTGTCGTAGTCGTAGCCCGAGCGGTCGTAGCGCAGGCCGCCGGTGATGCGCATCCGCGCGAGCGGCGACAGCTCCACCTGCGTGTAGGGAGAGATCCCGTAGTAGGCGACCTTGTAGTCGTAGATCACGTTGCCGGTGCGGTACGCCACGAACACGGGGCCCTGGCGGACGAGGTTCGTGAGCTGGTACTCCTTCTGGTCGCCGGGGCTGAAATCGAGGTCTGCGCCCAGCAGCACACGCGTGCGCAGCGGTGCGAAGTCGTGGCGCACCTTGGTGAGCATGCCCACCGACGAGTTGCGCGTGGTGTAGTCCTGCGGGTCGAACGTGAGCGACCAGTTGGGCAGCAGGCGCATCCAGTCGTAACGCGCATAGGGCGTCACGCTGAACAGCGTGCGGCCCGCTTCCTTCTCGTAGGCACTCGACAAGCGCCACGCCTTCACGCCGCGCAGCGAGAACGGCGTGTAGTTGGCTTCGGGATTGTTCTCGTAGTCCGCGCGCGAGATCGAGGAGCTGCCGGCGGTCTGCTGCTCGATGAGCGAGAACGTGGCCACGGTGCGAAGTCTCGCGTTGCCGTTCAGCACGCGGTCCCAGCGGATGGAGCCAGCCTCGCGCGTGTAGTCGGTGGCCGCGCGCCAGCCGTCGGTGCGCGTGAAGTTGCCGTCGATGCGCAGGCCGTTCCGGCCCCACGTGTTGCTGAGCGTGCCCAGCGTGCGGCCGAAACCGAAGCGGCCGCCCTCGGCGGTGAGCGAAGCCTCGGGCGTGCGCGCGGCGGCGCGCGTGCTCACATTGACCACGCCGCCGATGGCGTCGCTGCCATAGAGCGCGTTCGCGGGGCCCTTGCTCACTTCGATGCGGTCGGCCTGCGGCAGGTTGATCTCGTAGAGCGCGTTGTGGTTGTAGAAGCCGGTGGAGCGGCTGGGGATGCCGTCCTCGAGGAACAGGTACACGGGGTCGGTGGTGATGGGCTGGCGGATGGCCGTCATGTGGCCTTCGCCGCCCGTGACGTTCACCCACACGCCGGCGATGCGGTTCATGATCTCGGACGGGTGCGCGGGCTTGACCTGCCGGATCTCCTCGCCACCGATGACGCCGATGGCCATGGGGATCTCGACGCGGCGTTCCTTCTCGCGCGACGCGGTGACGACCATGTCGCCCAGCTGCATCACATTCTCGGACATCGACAGGCGGACGGAGGCCGTGGCGCCGGCGCTCACCGTGACGGTGTGCCGCAGCACGTCGAGCCCCAGCCGGCGGGCGATCAGCACATGCACGCCGGCGGGCACGCCGGCGATCCGGAACAAGCCCTGCGCGTCGGTCATGGCGCCGAGCGTGGTGCCCTCGATGCTCACCGTGACGCCTTCGAGCGGCGAGGTGCCGCCGCTGGCCGTGATGCGGCCGGTGATGCTGCCCAGATCCTGGGCAAGTGCTGTGGCGGCAACGCCGGCCAGCAACAGCGCGCTGCCGAGCAGCGCGAACATGAATCGGGAGAGACGAAACATGGGTTGGCTCCTTGGGACGCGGGCATCCTGCCCGCGCGAGCATGGGGGACTCGAGACGTGGCCCGGGATGGACCGGGAGCACGACGTGCGACTGACGCGCGGGCTCTCATGCAGCCCGGCATGCCGCGACACTCCGGACCGCGCGGGCGTGGAACGCCCGCCCCGCGCGTCAGTGCACGTGTGCGAACAGCGTGGTGGTAGGGTCTGGGGATCGCTTACGCGATCGGAGCCGGCGGGCGCTCGGGAGCGGGGACCACACGCGAGGAGGGCGCGGTGGGTTCGGACCCGCGGATCGACCTGGCCGTCGCGGGCAGCTCGTCACCCACGGCGGGCGACGGCATGAATGGCTCCCAGGCGAACGGCGTCAGCGAGCGCACGGCCGGCTTGTGGCACGGGGCCGCCGACAGCCGGCATTCCGTGCTGGCGCCGGAGCGCGACATGGCGCAAGCGGCTGCACTCTCGCCCAGCTCGCACTTCTCGCAGCCTTCGCAGGACGATGAGCAACACGCCATGCCGCGCGTGACGGATGCGCGGATAGACGGTTTCGCAACGGCCAGCAGGAGCGAGGAGGAGAGCACAGGCCAGAGCAGGAGCACCGGCAAGGTGCATCGCAGCCATCTGACGAGAGACATGTCTCAAGAATAGGGAATGGGCGCGGGTCGGTGCAATGAAAACCGGGAGGTGTCGCCGGAAACCCCGGCTCCGACGGCGAACTCCGCACGTCATGTTCGCCGGCAGCGCACGCCGTTCGACGCCATGCAACGCGTGGTAAGACCGGTGGTTGCCGGAGGTCCAGCCGCCCGGCGAACTTCGTTCGGTCGATTCGGCCCGGGCAACAGGGACATGGCAGAATGCACGCATGGACATCCGACCGGTCACACTCGAGGGCCGCCACGTGCGGCTCGAACCGCTCGACCTCGAGCGGCATTGGGACGGCCTGCGGGCCATCGGGCTCGAACCCGACCTGTGGCGATTCACCGCGGCCAAGATCCAGGACGAAGCCGGACTTCGGCACTACCTGGAGAAGGGCCTGGCCGAACAGGCGCAGGGCACGGCGCTCGTGTTCGTGACCATCCAGCGTGCGAGCGGCCGCGTGGCGGGCTCGACGCGGCTCGCGAACATCGTGCGTGAGCACAAACGCGTCGAGATCGGCTGGACGTGGCTGGGGTCCGAGTTCCAGCGCACGGCACTCAACACCGAGGCCAAGTACCTCATGATGCGCCATGCCTTCGAGACCTGGGGCATGATGCGCGTGGAGTACAAGACCAGCTCCACGAACCTCAAGTCCCAGAACGCCATGCGCCGGTTGGGCCTCGTGGAAGAAGGCACGATGCGCAAGTGGATGTTCAACGAGGATGGCACCACTCGCGACACGATGTGGTTCAGCTGCATCGACGACGAGTGGCCGGCGATGAGGGCGCGGCTCGAAGGGTTCATGGCGCGGTACTAGCCGGGACTATTCATGAGCCGGCGGCCTGCGAAGCCCGTCTGCGCGTCATTCGCGGCGTCGCGGAACCCGGCCGCTCCTCACCGTGTCAGCAACACGCCTGCGTCGCGGCCGGGC
>JBEBGT010000534.1:0-3006 GCA_040081365.1 Candidatus Eiseniibacteriota bacterium
GCCGGGTAGAGCGAGCCTTCGCTCACCGCCAGCACGTCGCCCGAGACGGCCTTCAACCGGCGGCTGATCGCCCAGCCGTGCAGCGGCTCGATGGCGAGGAGCTTGAGGATGAGCAGGTCGAGTGTGCCCTGCACGAGGTCGGTGGGTTTGCTCATGGCGCTGGATTCCCCGGTGGAACGGCTTCCTCTAGGTGACCAAGGGGAGCGTAGCGGTGGCTCCCCTCGGTAAGCAAGGGGAAAAGTCCGGGGGGCTGGCAGAGGGTGCGACGGGGCGTGCCTCCGACCAGGAAACGGGGTGAGTCTGAGTCCCGGACCGCATCACAGGACGCTGCCAGATTGACCGTCTCACTGCCGGACTGATGTGACATCTCTGGAATCCGTACGGGCGGCACCACGCCGCTCGTGCCATTCACGCGTCCTGTGCGACCAGATACGATCCGAGATCCGCGACGCGCTATTGGAATACGAAATAACTTGACCGTCGCATCGCAGCGCGAACATGTTGAAGGCGACCGGTGATACTGCCCCGCGTGGATCGTGCTCACCGCCAGAGAGCAGGTGGTCCACGGGTTTCTCGAAGCGTGCGGGGCTGGACCGCCGGTGTAGCGATGTGTCGACCCGAGATGCTCCGAAGTGCATGCGCGTCCAGGTTTGTATCCGGCAAGGCGCGCGGATGGTGATCGCAGAGACCCGATCAGCCGTTGGCCCTCCGGCCGCGGCGCGACACCCTTCCTTTAGGGGACCGCGGTGCAAACCGGTGCCAGAGGCGCCCGGTGAGCATCTGCTTGGTCTGTATCCATCCTCCGCGAGTGCGCCCTTCCGCTGGTGCGCGTCGTCACCCAGGCCGCCCGCATGAGAGAGCCATCGGGATGGTCTCGATCAATGGCTGGTCAATCCTCGCAGGATGGCCCGCGGCGGACTGCCAGGCACGAAACCACAAATCGTCGGAGGAACTATGCGCAGTCCCGTTGGTGCTTCGCTGAGGGTGGGCGCGATCGCCCTGAGTGCTCAGATCGTTCTGTCCGTCGTGTGCGGTGCGGCGATGGCGGACGTTTCCATTGTGCTCAAGAACGACTTCATCTCGAAGTACAAGAACCGGGCCACGCTGGAGGCGGTCTACACAGTCGAGCATGCGCATGCACACCCCAATGCGCCTTCCAAGGATGGTGACCTTCACTTCGCCGGCACTTCGCCCGACATCGGGCTTGCCTGCGTCGCGGAGATCATGAACGCTACCGGGCAGGATGCGGCGGTGCAGCGGGTGCACGACGCCGAGTCCAGTCACCAGCCCCTGGCCATCGAGGGCGCGTGGCGACTGTGGCCAGAGCATGCGAATGGCGGGCAGGACTTCACCCAAGACGCTGCAGTCGCTCCCATCGTGAACACGAACCCGCCGCACGTTTTCGAGCTGCACCCGGTCACCGGAGTGGACGGCATCGACGTCCGGAGTGGGCTCACTCCGATTGAAGGCTACGAGCCGAAGGACCCCGAAGTCGCATTCGCGGCTTATGAAGCACATGCTTGCGAGATCATCCCCCGTTGGAACTCGACCACGCTCGTGACGAGCACCATCGGATACAACTACGTGCAGTTTCGACTGCATCTGCTCGAAGACCCCACGCACGTCCTCGATGATGGCGGTCTCAGCGTTTACGGCTCTGTATTCCCAGAGTCAGGGGCCGACGACGAGCCCATCGTCTCCCGTCTGAGGTTCGTGTTCCTGCCCGGAAGCCCGCCGCTGGAGCAGGTCAAACAACTGCACGCGGGTGACAACTTCACGGTGCTGGGCATCCCACGGATCGATCTCGCGCTCGTGGAGTTTCGCCGGAAAAAGAAGGGGGCATACCTGCGGCGGTCCCTGCCCTACGAGATCTTGGTCGTGGGGGTCGCTTCCCCGCGCAACGCGCCCATTCCCTGACCTTGAGCCATTGACTGCGTGCGGCCTGTGTGCCGACCCCCGCCGCGAACCTGGATCTCGGGATGGTGGCGCGCGCACCGGGGCATGCTCAGGCAGAACCTAGGGCTTCGGCCGAGGGGATCGCACCAGATCGGACCGCGCGCCGGTGGAGATGCGGACTTCGTCGATGTCGCCTGCAAATGCCAACCCGGGTGAGACCAGGACCCCTCGGAGCCCGGGTGTGAAGGGCGCTTTCAGGATGTTGCCGATGGTGAGCTGCGATTGTGATGGCCATGGGGGCTCGGGTTGCATGCGCCTCTCTTCAGCGCGCAGCTCGTTCTCGTGGTAGCCATCGAGGTCGGCCTTGTGGTCGCGAAAGAAGCGGACGCGCCCTGCGTCGTAGGTCACGGCGATGTGGGACCAGATGCCCGGAACCACACTCTTGTCCGAGACTCGGACGCGGATCGGGTCGTCTGCGGTGGCTCCCGCGGAGTTGTAGATGAAGAGGAGAGAGTAGGGGTGCGACGTCGCGACGCGGAAGCCACGGCCGATCGCGTCGTCGGTCAGCAGGGTGTCGCTCATCACGCCGAGTATCCAGTTCTGCTTGCCCTTGCCCGCGGTCCATTGCGCGGCGATCGTCTGGAGGCTGCCGGTGGACAGGTCGGAAGGACGGATCCAAGCTTCCACCGTGAATGAAGCGGGCAGGAGCTGTTGGCCTGGGTGGAGCGGCGCCACCACATAGGACTCCGGATCTCCAAGGAACCGGAGCCCGGCGCTTGCCACCCCAGGCACGGCGCGAGTGCCCGTGCCTGCGAGGCCATTGAGACCCAGGGGCCCGGAGTCCGAGAGGATCTGCCCCGCCGCTTCATCCAGATGCCAGAGTGCGATGGTGATGGAGTCGGTCTGGGCACGAGCGTCCGCACGCTGAGCCGCCGGTTGGTGCAAGGAGCCCGCGCACGAGGACAGGAACAGTGATACGACAAGTGCGCTGATTCGCGTGTGCATCATGACGCCCCCCCCTGGGTCCTGACTCAGGCTGCCAGCTACGGCTCGGCTCGAGCACGAGCCGAAGATGCCAGAACGGTCAGATCTCGCGGTCGCCTCGGGGGC
>JBEBGT010000535.1:0-3003 GCA_040081365.1 Candidatus Eiseniibacteriota bacterium
CTCCCGTGCGGGGGGTGACGCCGAGCGCGGCCACCACGTTCATCTGGAGTCTCAGGCCCGCGCTGCATCGTGATCGGGTCCAGCGAGATGAGTGCTCGCCCCCCGGAGTGTGCCTTCGGTGACCTTGACCCGCGCCCCCCCGCATGTCATGTTCGTCCGGCTCTGTTCGCATAAACCGTTGAGGCCGCCATACTTGCGCGCTTCCGACGGGTCCGGCCGGACCCTGGGCGCTTACGCTGGCGACTCATACTCATAAGAGGGCCGCACCTCCGTTCGCGGGCCCTCGCTCCAGGGGGATCCCGCCATGGCCATCAAGGTCGCGATCAATGGTTTCGGCCGCATCGGCCGTCTTGTCGTGCGTGCCGCCAAGCAGCGCAAGGCCAACATCGATTTCGTCGGAGTGAACGACCTCACCGACGCGGCCACGCTGGCGCACCTGCTCAAGTACGACACCGTGCACCGGGTCTGGCACGAGGCGTCCAGCAAGCCGGTCGATGGCAAGCTGGTGATCGCCGGCGACACGATCGCCGTGACCGCCGAGAAGGACCCGGCCAAGTTGCCGTGGAAGGCGCTCGGTGTGGATGTCGTGCTCGAGGCCACCGGCCGTTTCACGGACCGCGACAAGGCTGCGGTGCATCTGGAGGCGGGCGCCAAGGCGGTACTGGTGTCGGCACCGGCCAAGGGGGCCGACCTGACGTTCGTGATCGGCGTGAACGACCACCTGTACGACCCCGCGAAGCACACGGTCTACAGCATCGGTTCGTGCACCACGAACTGTCTCGCCCCGGTGGTGAAGGTGCTCGACGACGCGTTCGGCATCGACCACGGGCTCATGACCACGATCCACGCCTACACGAACGACCAGAATGTGCTCGACCTGCCGCACAAGGACCTGCGCCGCGCGCGCGCCGCGGCCATGAGCATGATCCCCACGTCCACGGGTGCGGCCAAGGCCATCGGCGAGGTGCTGCCGGCCATGAAGGGCAAGCTCGACGGGCTCGCGGTGCGCGTGCCGGTCATGGACGGTTCGCTCGTCGACCTGGTGTGCAAGGTGAAGAAGACGGTCACCAAGGACGACATCAACGCCGCCATGAAGGCCGCGGCGAACGGACCGCTCAAGGGCATCCTCGAGTACTGTGAGGACCCGATCGTCTCGAACGACGTCATCGGCAATCCGGCGAGCAGCGTGTTCGATTCGCTCTCGACCGTGGTCATGCAGGGCGACATGGTCAAGGTGCTGTCGTGGTACGACAACGAATGGGGCTTCTCGAACCGCGTCGTCGACGCGCTCCTCAAGTTCGCCTGAGGGCCGCGACCATGAGCTTCGCGAAGAAGACGGTTCAGCACCTGGACTGCGCGGGCAAGCGCGTGCTCGTGCGTGTCGACTTCAACGTACCGGTGGCCGACGGCGCGGTGACCGACGACACGCGCATCGAGGGCGCGCTGCCCACGATCCGCTACCTGTTGCAGAAGGGCGCCCGGGTCGTGCTGGTGTCGCATCTGGGCCGTCCCAAGGGCGGGCCCGACACGAAGAACTCCCTGAAGCCCGTGCGGGAACGCCTGGCGCGGCTGTTGCGCCAGGACGTGGCGTGGGCGGACGACTGCGTGGGGCCGGCGGCCGAGGCGGCCTCGCACGCGCTGCCGCCGGGGCAGGTGCTGCTGCTCGAGAACCTGCGCTTCCACGCCGAGGAAGAGAAGAACGATCCGGCGTTCGCGGCCGCGCTCGCCAAGCTCGGCGACTGCTACGTGAACGACGCGTTCGGCACCGCGCATCGCGCGCACGCCAGCACCGAGGGCGTGACCAAGTTCCTGAAGCCCGCCGTGGCCGGGTTCCTCATGCAGAAGGAACTCGATTACCTGGGCACCGCGCTCCAGCAGCCGAAGCGACCGTTCGTGGCGGTGCTGGGCGGCTCCAAGATCAGCGGCAAGATCGACGTGATCACCGCGCTGCTCGGCAAGGTGGACCGCCTGCTCATCGGCGGTGCGATGATGTTCACGTTCTTGAAGGCCCAGGGCGTGCCCACGGGCCGCTCGTTGGTCGAGGACGACAAGCTCGAGCTGGCGAAACAGGTGTTGGCCGAAGCCGCGAAGCGCGGGGTCGCGCTGGTGCTGCCGGTCGACACGATCGCCTCCATCGCACCGGACGGTTCGGCGCCGGGGGGCGCGAAGCGCGTCGAGCAGCTGGGCGCGGACGAGATGGGCGTCGACATCGGTCCCGAGTCGCTGGCGCTGTTCGCGAGCAAGCTGCGCGATGCGAAGACCGTGGTGTGGAACGGCCCCATGGGCATCTTCGAGGTGCCCGCGTTCGCCGCGGGCACGATGGGCGTGGCGAAGGCCATGTCGGAACTCAAGGCGCAGGGCGCGGTGACCGTGGTCGGCGGCGGCGATTCGGTGGCCGCCGTGCAGCAGAGCGGCCTCGCCGAGCGCTTCTCGCACCTGAGCACCGGGGGCGGGGCCTCGCTCGAGTTCCTCGAGGGCAAGGTCCTGCCGGGTGTGGCCGCGCTCGAGAACGCCTCATGAGCGCGCCGCACGCCATCGCGCGCCGGCCGCGCATCGTGGCCGGCAACTGGAAGATGAACCGCACGGCGCCGGAAGGTTCGGCGCTGGCGCGCGAGCTGGCCGCGCTGCACGCCGCCGACCCGGCGGCCACACGCGCGCCGCAGGTGGTGCTGTGCCCGCCGTACCCGGCACTGGAGTCGGTGGCGCGGGCACTCACCGGCACGGCGTTGCAGTTGGGTGCGCAGGACCTGCACGCCGAGACACACGGCGCGTTCACCGGCGCGGTGTCGGGCGGCATGTTGTCGGCGGTGGGCTGCCGGTGGGTGATCATCGGGCACTCCGAGCGCCGCGCGCTCATGGGGGAGAGCGATGCCATGGTCGCGGCCAAGCTGCGCGCCGCGCATCGCGACGGGCTCAAGCCCATCGTGTGCGTGGGCGAGACGTTGGCCGACCGTGAGGGCAACCGCACCGAAGAAGTACTCGTGCGCCAGGTCACCGCGGCCT
>JBEBGT010000536.1:0-2991 GCA_040081365.1 Candidatus Eiseniibacteriota bacterium
CCGCAGCGGTGGACCCCGGGAGCCGTCACCCGGAGAACCCCATGCGCAAGCTCCTCCCCGCCGTGCTCCTCGGCCTCGTCTGCTGTGGAACCGCGCACGCCCAGGTCGGTCCGTTGCTGTGGCAGGACGACTTCAACAACCTCAATAATTGGCTCAAGGTCCAGGGCAACGGCAGCTGGGGCTGGGGCAACGGCGAGCTGGAGTTCTACAAGAACGAGAACGTCGACGTCGCACCGGTGCCGGGCGAGCCGGGCAACAACGCGTTGCGCATCGTCGCGCGCCAGGAGAGCGGCCCGGGTATCACCGATCAGTGGGGCAACCCGCTCAGCTACACGTCGGGCAAGGTGGTGAGCAAGTCGTTCGTGGCGGTGAAGTACGGCATGATCGAGACGCGCGTGCTGGTGCCGAACCTGGACCTCGGGGGCTGGCCGGCGGTGTGGATGCTGGGCACGGCCACCGCACCCTGGCCCAACTGCGGCGAGGCCGACCTCATGGAGATGGGCGCGGCCAAGGCGTTCAGGGACCTGCACGACACCCACAACGGCGGCAACGGGCTCGACAACTCCACCGTCAACCAGATGACCGGTGCGAACGCCATCTACTACTCGCCGAGTGCGGTGAACCCCGGCAATCCGTCGGGCGCGGCCAGCCTGGCGTTCGACCCCACCGACGTCAGCGACCGCCCGTATTACAACCACGCCAACCCGCTCGCAGGCCGGTTCCTGATCTACCGGCTCTACTGGGACGCCAACTCGATGCGCTTCACGGTGGTCGACAACGGCGTCGAGCATGACCTGTACGTGAACCCGTTCGCGCTGGGCCCCGACTCCGACGAGTTCCGCCAGCCGTTCTACCTGCTGGCCAACCTCGCCATCGGCGGGGCGTACACCGACGCGTACCGGTTGGGCGCGCCCGCCAGTGGCGCGCCGATCACGATGCCCTTGCCCGCCACCATGCTGGTGGACTACGTGCGCGTGTACCAGTGGAACGGTCAGGGCGAGATCACGCTGGGCCCGCCCAGCGCACAGCTCGGCCGCTTCGGGCTGTTCACCGACACCACGCCCACCACCAGCACGCTCACGACCGGCGTGTCGTCCGACATCTACGCGTGGGAGAGCACGCTGGTGCCCGGCACGCTGACGCCGTTCGAAGGCGGCAACGTCATGTCGTGGCGCACCAACGCCAAGGGCTGGTTCGGCGCGGGCATCATGTCGCGCCAGCCGGTCAACCTGTTCGCCTTGGGCGACGGCACGCTCAAGTTCCGCATCAAGATTCCCGCCAACGTGACGTTCAAGATCGGTGTCATCGACTCGTGGGGCAACCAGTTCTATGTGCCGTTGCCGGCCAACGTGACCAAGTACGGCCTGATACGCGACGGCGCGTGGGGCCAGGTGACGATCCCGGTGAGCGAGCTGCGTGGCCCGGCGATCGACCTGCGCATGCTGAGCTACGAGTTCGTGATCCTCGAAGAGCAGGGCACGGCGTGTGAGTTCGCGATCGACGACGTGTATTGGGAAGGCGCTGCGGTCACCGGTGTTGCCCCGCCGCGCCCCGTGCCGCAGGCCGGGCTCACCCTGTCGAGCCTGCCGAACCCGTTCCGCACCAGCACCGAGCTGCGCTTCGAGCTGCGTGCGGCCGCGCCGTACGAGGTCGAGGTGTTCGACCCCGCCGGCAAGCGCGTCACGTCGTTCCGCGGCACCGGCACCGCGGGCGTGAACGCCGTGCACTGGGACGGCCGCGATGCGCAGGGCCGCGCGAGCAACCCGGGCATCTACTACTACCGGCTCGTGTCCAGCACGCAGGGCACGGCCCGCAAGGTGGTGCTGCTCCGGTAACCCGGCGCGGCGTTGCGCACCGTGCCTGGTGCCGGGAGTCGGGAGCCCAGGGGAGAACACCGAGGCGGCGCCGGGAGATCCCGGCGCCGCCTCGTTTTCAGTCTCGGATCGGTCTTGCTGCGACCTACCGGTAGATCGACTTCACCTTGCCCCAGCTCGTCGTCTTGGCCGGCGTGACGATCAGCTGCTCGAGGAAGGCATCGTCATAGAACGGCGCGCCAGCCGGGCCGCCCGGCAGGAAGTCGCCGGTGATCACGACAAGGCGGGCGAACGCGGCGTCCGCGGGCGCCATGCCCGTGATGGTCTGCAGCGTCCACTGGTCACGCGTGGACGCCGCCGTGAACGTGCCGTTGCTGATGAACGGGATGATGCTCGACTGCGTGGTGCCGTCGGCCTGGATCCACTCGATGTTCACCGCCGCCACCTGGCCACCACCCATGGGGTCGATGCTGGAGTTGAGCATCCACACGCCACCGTTCCAGGTCTGGCCGGGGAGCGCGGGGAACTGCTGGAACGCACCGCTGCAGCAGCCACCGAACATCTTGAGGCTCTGGTTGCCCGAGTGCGGCGCGACGATCGCCGAGCTCACCGTGAAGATGCCGCCACCGAAGCCGTTCCAGGCAGCGCCCGGCCCGAAGTACTCGGGCGGCGCGACCGGCGTGGCCGGATTCTCGAAGCCCGGGTTGCCGAGCACGTTGGCCTGCGACACGACGGGGGTGGCAACGGCCAGCGCCGTGGTCGCCAACAGCAGGCACGCACGGACGGCCGCGCGACGAAGCTGAGTATCGAGATGCATGCGCAATCCTCCCAGACACAAGTTGTGGGCGCTGTCGGCGTCGCAGCACATGCCGGCGGGTACCCGGGGAATCCTGCCAGGACCGCCCTGGACGGCGGGCGTGCTCCACAGGACAGAACTGACCGTATAGTATGTTCGACTGCCGAACAAAGTGATTTCTTGCGAGCGCCTCACGGGTTTTCGGCGCACGAGCCGGCGGAACCTGTTCAGTCGCACGGGCACTCGCCCCGCGAAGGGACGGCGAGCCCGGGCAACGCACCCAAGCCGTCACGCTAGCGCGTTCCTGCGCAAGGCGTAAGGGCGGCGCGCCCGGCGGCATCGAGGGCGCGACGCACTCGCCGGGTGGTGGCCGCCCTGCCG
>JBEBGT010000537.1:0-2988 GCA_040081365.1 Candidatus Eiseniibacteriota bacterium
CGTACCCGCCGATGGCACCGTGCTCGAGGGCGAAGGGCCGCTCGACCTGTCGCTGCTCACCGGCGAATCGCGGCCGCGCTCGGTGGCGGCGAACGACGACGTGTTCGCGGGCACCGTCAACCGCGGTCGCACGTTGGTGCTGCGAGTGGAGCGTGCGGGCGAGGACACGCGGCTCGGACGCATCCTGCGCGAGGTCGAAGCGGGTGCTTCACGCCGCGCGCCCGTCGTGCGCGCGGCCGACCGGCTCGCGGGCGGGTTCGTGGCCGTGGTGCTCGTGCTGGCGGTGGTGACGTGGGCGCTGTGGCGTGCGCACGACCCGTCGGCGGCGATCGACCATGCCATCGCACTGCTCATCATCACCTGCCCGTGCGCACTGGCGCTGGCAACGCCGCTCGCGGTCACCGTGGCGATCGGCCGTGCGGCGCGTGCCGGCGTGCTGGTGAAGGGCGGCGACACGCTCGAGGCATTGGCCGAGCCAGGAACGCTCGTGCTCGACAAGACCGGCACGCTCACCGAGGGGCGCGCGGCACTGTTGCGCTGGGCCGAGTGGGATGTGCCGAACGGGTGCGACCTGCGCGCGCTCGTGCTCGGGCTCGAGCGCCACGCCACGCACCCGGTGGCCGCCGCATTCGCCGACCGCTGGGCCGAAGTGACGCCGGCCGAGGTCGAGCAGGCGCGGGTCGAGATCGGCGGCGGCGTCGAGGGCGTGTGGCGCGGCCAGCGGATCGAGGTCGGCTCGCCGGCCTGGATCACGCGCCGGCTCCGGGTCGGTGAGGCGGCACGGGCTCCGGCCCTGACCGGTCCCGACGCCGCGACGCTTTCTCCGGTGTGGGTGGCGGTCGACGGCCGGCTCGTCGCGCGCGCGCTGTTCGGCGACCAGCTGCGGGCCGATGCCGCGGAGACCCTGGGCCGCCTGCGCGCCGCAGGCTGGCAGCTGCACCTGCTCTCGGGTGACGACCCGACCGTGGTCGCGGCCACCGGGCGGGCGCTGGGCTTCGCGCCGGAGCACGTGCGCGGCGGGGCCAGCCCCGAGGACAAGCGCGCGGCCATCGAGGCGCTGGCCGGGCGCGGCCGCGTGGTGATGGTCGGCGACGGCGTCAACGACGCGGCCGCCATCGCCCACGCCACCGTCGGCGTGGGCGTGCGGGGCGGCGCCGAGGCCTGCCTCGCCGCCGCGGACGTCTACCTCTCGCGGCCCGGGCTCGCCGCGCTCGCCGATCTCACGGCCGGCTCGCGCCGCACGTTGGGCGTGATCCGAACGGGGCTGGTGTTCTCGCTGGCCTGGAACGTCGTGGGCGCCGCGCTCGCCATGGCGGGCTGGGTGAACCCGCTGGTGGCGGCCATCGGCATGCCCGTGAGTTCGCTGAGCGTGGTGGTGCTGGCGTGGCGCTCGCGCACGTTCGACGCGGCGGGCGCATGAGCGTCATCCTGATCATCCTGCCGCTCGCGCTGCTCGTGGTCGCCGCGGCCGTGGCCGCTTACGTGTGGGCGGCGCGCAGCGGGCAGTTCGACGACACCGACACGCCGGCCACCCGCGTGCTCATCGACGACGCCACTCCGGCCGCGGTGCCCGGCGGGCGCCGAGCGGATCAGGCCGCCAAGCGGCCCGGTGGCGGCTCCGGCGACACCGCCTGAGGCAGTTGCGCGCGCACGCCGTACTGCTTGCTGACCAGGTAGGCCGCGGTCCAAGTGCCGAACATCTGCCAGACCTGGAACTGGTAGATGCCGTTGCGCAGGTAGTCGATCTTGATCTCGTTGATGGCGAACACGATCAACTGGACCTGCGCGATCAGCAGGTAAGCGTCCGGGTAGCTTTCGTGTCGCAGGTCGTCCACGGGTGAACGCAGCAGCAGGCCGAGCCCGATGAGGATGGCGAGATAGAACCCCAGTCCCGGGAAGCCCACGAGGTTCGCGACGTACAGGTAGACGTTGTGCGGCCAGAAGTAGCCGTAACCCTCGATGGGGGCGTAGAACGGACCCTGCCCGAGGATGGGGTGCACGAAGATGCGGTTCCAGGCGTTGGACCACGTCTCCTCGCGGGCCTCGGGAACCACGCCGTGCACGAGCTTCGTGGTGGAGAGCCGCTCGAAGAGGTCACCCGAGTTCGTGAACTTCGACACGAAGAAGTTCATGGTGAACGCGAGCACGAGGATCATGGTCACCGAGGTCATGAACTTCACGGGATTCAGGCGGCGCCGGATCTTGTAGAACAGGTAAGGCAGGGCGATCGCGAGCGACACGATCACACCGCGAGTCACCGTGGTGAACATGGTGTACAGGCTGAACAGCGTGAGCGCGGACAGTGCGAGCACGTGCAACTGGGTGCGGGCACGCAGCAGCTTGAAGACCACGAGCAGCACCATGATGCCGCAGTACTCGGACAGCAGTTCATAGTCGCGGAAGCTGGCGCCGACGCGGACGTCACGCGTGTTGAAGTCGTGGCCGCCGGTGCTGCTGAAGTCGAGCAGGCCGGGGATGAGCACCTTGCCGGCATGCCGGGCCTCCCAGGCCGCGATGAAGAACACGCCCAGTGCGGTGATCATCTGGGCCGTGTGCAGGCGCTCCAGGTCGCGCGGCGTGCGGATCGCGTTGATGATCAGGTAGTACATGATCAGGCAGGCCGCGAACAGTTCGAAGTTGACGAGTGCCGCGGACAACGAGGCTTCGTTCTGGACGTTGTAGAACGACAGCACGTACCACAGCAACAGGCCGAGAATGGGCAGGTCCAGCGGGCTGCTGCGTGCGGGCTCGCTCATGCGCAGCGACAGGCGCAGCAGCCAGATGACGAGCAGCATGAGGATGAGGGCCAGGTTCGTGCTGCCGAACACCGTGCCCTTGGGGTAGGGGAGCAGGAACACCATGACGCTGATCGCGACGCTCATGCTCATGCGCCAGGCGATGCCGAATATCGCGCTCGCGGCGATCACGGGAATGACACGCTTGTTGGGCGACCAGTACTGGAGCCCCATGAGCACGCCGATCAGGACC
>JBEBGT010000538.1:0-2968 GCA_040081365.1 Candidatus Eiseniibacteriota bacterium
CGCTGGCCGTGGCTCGGGGTGCGCGCCGGCGCGGCCGGGCGTGGTGAACGCGCCGAGCCCGCCGCGCCTACGATCGGGCTGCCGGACCCGCCGGCGAGCGAGCGCGACACGCGCTCGGCGTGGCTCTCGGCCGATGCGCACGCGTTCGGCGACCGCGTGCTGCTCCACGCCGCGCGGCGCTGGGACCGGCAGGACGAGCACGTGCGCGACACGCGCTCCACCGGTGCCGTGCGCGTGCGCGACACGCGCCGTACGCTCGACGCGCCGCAACTCGGTGCGCGCGTGTCACTCGTGCGCGGGCTGGAGCTGCGCGGCAACTGGTCGCGCGGCGCACGCGCGCCGCAGTTCGATGAGCTGTTCGGCATCGATGGCGCCGTGACGGGCAACCCGCTACTCGTGCCCGAGCACAGCGAGAGCTGGGACGCGGGCCTGGCGGGCGAGACGCACGTGGGTGCGCTCACGCTGCAGGCCGACTGGGCGCACCACGCCACGCACGCGCGCGAGCTGATCCTGTTCGAGCGTAGCTCGCCGCGTGGCGCGCGAGCGGTGAACGTGGGGGCCGCGCGATTGTTCGGCGAGGAGGCCTCGGTGCGCGCGCGCTGGCGCGGCCTGGAGCTGGGCGCCACCACGGCCTGGCTGTCGGCCACCGACCGCAGCCCGATACCGTTCTACTACGGCCGCCGCCTGCCGCAGCACAGTGAGCGCCAGTCCACGTTGCGCGCCGTGGCGCGTCACGCCGGCTGGTCGCTGGCGTTCGACACCGAGTACCAGAGCGACACGTTTCTCGATCGCGCCAACTTCTCGCGCGCGCCGTCGCGCACGCTGGTGGGGGCGTCGATCGGTCGCCGGTTCGAGCGCATCTCGGCACTGGTCGAGGGCCGCAACCTCGGCGATCGGCGCACGTCCGATGTCGCGGGCTTCCCACTGCCCGGACGCATGCTGCTCGGCTCGCTCACGTTCGACTTCGGCGAGCGCCCGCACTCGCCCTGACCCACCGCTTCGACGCCCCCCCGGACCTCGCTCATCCCATCTTGCACGCACATCCGCCCCGGAGAACGTCCATGCTCGCCTCGAATCGCCGCTCGCTCGTGACCCCCACGCTGGTGCTCGCCCTGTTATCGCTCGCGGGGGCGCACGCCCCGGCGCATGCCGAACGTGCGTACGTGGCGGGCTCCGACTTCGGCAGCGGCGAGTTGAGCGGCATCGATGTGCCGACGCGGGTGCCCGCGTGCGACGTGGCGCCACTCTCGGGCGATCCGCGCATCCGCGCGTTCGACGGCAAGATCTACGTCGTCAATCGGGGCGGCCCTTCGAACATCCAGGTGCATGACGGCACGACGTACGGGTTCGTCCGGCAGTTCTCAGTGGGTGCGGGGTCGAACCCGTACGACATCGCGTTCGCATCCGCCACGCACGCTTACGTGACCCGCTACGAGTCCGCCGACCTGTGGGTGGTGAATCCGGCCACCGGTACCCACACCGGCACCATCTCGCTGGCGGCGTTCGCCGACGCCGATGGCATTCCGGAGATGGATCACCTGCAGTGCGTGGGGCCGCTGCTGTTCGTCTCGCTGCAGCGGCTGGACCGCAACCACAGCTATGCCCTCACGGCCTATTCGTCCGTGGCGGTGATCGACATGCGCACGGACACGGTGGTGGACTGCGACCCGGTGGCTCCGGGCGTGCAGCCGATCGTGCTGGCGCGCAAGAACCCGGTGACGGCGTTCGCGTTCGACGTGCCGCGTTCGCGGCTCTATCTGGGTTGCGCCGGGAACTACGGCGTCGCCGATGGTGCGATCGAGGCCATCGACGCTGCCGGGCTCACCGCGCTCGGCGTGGTCGCACCCGAGGACTCGCTCGGGGGCGACGTACTCGACCTGGCATGGCGGGACGACGCGCGTGCGTTCGCGATCGTGAGCGATGCCGGGTTCAACAGCGCGCTCGTGCGCTGGTCGCCGGTCCGGGGGCGAGCCGAGCAGACGCTGTACGCGCCGGGTGGTTTCACCCTGTCGGATGCCGAGGTCACCCCGGACGGCACGCAGGTGTGGGTGGGACACAGCGACTTCGCGGATCCTGGCGTGCTCGTGTTCGACGCCGGCAGCGGTGCCGCGGTGGGTGCCCCGATCCTGTGCACGCTGCCGCCGCAGGGGCTCGCGTTCGATGCAGGTGAAGTCGTTGCAGTGGGACTGAACCCGCCGCCGCGTGGCCTGGCCCTGGCACCGCCGTCGCCGAACCCGGCGCGCGCTCCCGTGCGGCTCACGTTCGCGGCCCCGGGTGGGGGCGCGATCAAGATCGAGGTGCTCGATGTGACGGGCCGGCGCGTGTGGGAGCAGCGCGCGAGCGCGGCCACCGCGGGTGAACAGACGCTGGTCTGGGATCTGTTCGACGCCTCGGGCGCGCGGGTTCCCCCCGGTCTCTATCGCGTGCGTGCGCGCAGCGCCGGGGCGAGCACCTCGCGCTCGCTCATCGTGCTGCCCTGAGCCGCGGCAGACGCGGAGTCGCGCCGCACTGAACTCGCCGGCGTGAGAATGCGGTCCGTGCGGTGAAATCCCTTGGGGGTTCCGTGGTGCATGCCGCAGAATCTCCCGTGGGACAGCGCTGCACCGGTCTGGACGACCAAGCGCGCACCCGCCTCCGGCGATGCCCACCGGATGCGCCAGGCTTCGGAGCGACCCCCTGACCCGCTTCGACGCATGTACCTGAGGGGCCGGCCTGCGGGCTGGCCCCTTGGTCATTCCGGGGCGCGCGCACGCTGCCCGAGCCGCGAGTCGCACGGGCCGCCGCGCCGCGTTAGATTGCGCCGACCCGTGGGGCCCCATCCGGAGGTGCGATGCGTCGCTTCGTGCTCGTGCTGTGCGTACTGCTGTCATGTGTTGTGCTGCCCGCGCGTGCCGCGGACTCGCTCGCGGTGGCGGCCGGCTCGAGGGCCCTCGCGATGGCCGCCGACTCGCTCGCGCCGGCCCCGGTC
>JBEBGT010000068.1:0-11114 GCA_040081365.1 Candidatus Eiseniibacteriota bacterium
GTGGCGGTCGTTCATCGGCATGGGCTACAGCACCACGCACGTGCCGGCGGTGATCCAGCGCAACGTGCTCGAGAACCCGGGCTGGTACACCGCGTACACGCCCTATCAGGCCGAGATCGCGCAGGGCCGGCTCGAAGCGCTGCTCAACTTCCAGACCGCCGTGTGCGACCTCACCGCCATGCCGATCGCCAGCGCGTCGCTGCTCGACGAGGGCACGGCGGCCGCCGAGGCCATGCAGATGGTGCACGCCTCGCGCGACAGCCGCGGCGTGTTCCTGGTGGCCGACGACTGCCATCCGCAGACCATCGAGGTCGTGAAGGCGCGCGGTCGCGCCCGCGGCATCACGGTGAAGGTGCAGAAGGCAGCGGCGTTCACACTCGACCCCACGGTGTGCGGCGTGCTGGTGTCGTACCCGAACACGACCGGCGCGATCGAGGACCTGCGGGCGCTTGCCACGCGCGTGCACGAGGCGGGTGCGCTGGTGGTGGCCGCCACCGACCTGCTGGCGCTCACGCTGCTCACGCCGCCCGGGGAATGGGGCGCCGACGTGGCGGTGGGCAGCGCGCAGCGCTTCGGCGTGCCGTTCGGCTACGGCGGGCCGCATGCGGCGTTCTTCGCCACCCAGGACGAGTTCAAGCGCCTGCTGCCCGGCCGCATCATCGGGCTGTCCAAGGACGCCAACGGCAAGCCCGCGCTGCGCATGGCGCTCGGCACGCGCGAGCAGCACATCCGGCGCGAGAAGGCGACGAGCAACATCTGCACCGCGCAGGTGCTGCTGGCCGTCATGGCCGGTTTCTACGCCGTCTGGCACGGGCCCGACGGCCTGCAGCGCATCGCGCTGCGCGTGCGCCGCATGGCCACGGCGTTCGCGGCCGGCGTCAAGAAGAGCGGACACACCGTGCTGTCGGGCGAATTCTTCGACACCGTGCACGTGAAGCTAGCGGCGGCCCGCACGGCCGCCGACGTGCAGAAGGCCGCCGAGGCGCGGCGCATCAACCTGCGTTACCTCAGCGACGGCACGGTGGCGGTGTCGTTCGGCGAGACCACCACGGCCGCCGACCTCGCCGATATGCTGGCGATCTTCACGGGCGGTGCCACGCCCGCGGTCTCGGAGCTGGGCGCGCTCGGCGCCGACGCCAAGCTGCCCACGGCGGTCTCGCGCACGAGTGCCTACCTCACGCACCCGGTGTTCCACAGCTACCGCTCCGAAACAGACATGATGCGCTATCTGCGCAAGCTCGAGTCGCGCGACCTGTCGCTCACGCACTCCATGATCGCGCTCGGCAGCTGCACCATGAAGCTCAACGCGGCGGCCGAGATGTTCCCGGTGACGTGGGCCAACGTGGGCGGACTGCATCCGTTCGCGCCGGTGTCACAGGCCAAGGGTTATCGCACCATGTTCGACGTGCTCGAGCGTGCGCTGGCGGAGATCACCGGCTTCCACGCGGTCTCGCTGCAGCCCAATGCCGGCTCGCAGGGCGAGTACGCCGGCCTGCTGGTGATCCGCGCGTACCACGAGTCGCGGAACGAAGGGCACCGCAACGTCTGCCTCATCCCGCAGTCGGCGCACGGCACCAACCCCGCCAGCGCGGTCATGGCGGGCATGAGCGTGGTGGTGGTGAAGACGGACCCCAACGGCAACATCGATGTGGCGGACCTGCGCGCCAAGGCGGCCGAGCATTCCAAGAGCCTCGCCGCGCTCATGGTGACGTACCCGTCCACGCACGGCGTGTTCGAGGAGGCCATCACCGACATCACCCAGGCCATCCACGAGCATGGCGGACAGGTCTACATGGACGGCGCCAACATGAACGCCATGGTCGGCCTGTGCCGGCCCGGCGACATCGGGGCCGACGTCTGCCATCTGAACCTGCACAAGACGTTCTGTATCCCGCACGGCGGCGGCGGCCCGGGCATGGGGCCGATCGGCGTGGCCAAGCACCTGGCGCCGTTCCTGCCGGGGCATCCGGTGGTCGCCACGGGCGGCGCGCAGGCCATCGGGCCGGTGAGCGCGGCCCCGTGGGGCAGCGCCAGCATCCTGCCCATCTCCACCATGTACATCATGATGATGGGCTCGGAAGGCCTCACACTGGCGACCCAGTACGCCATCTTGAACGCCAACTACGTGGCCAAGAAGCTGGATCCCCACTACCCGGTGCTCTACAAGGGCAAGAACGGCACGGTGGCGCACGAGTGCATCGTCGATCCGCGTGGGCTCAAGGCCGCGAGCGGCATCGACGAGGGCGACATCGCCAAGCGGCTCATGGACTATGGTTTCCATGCGCCCACGATCTCGTTCCCGGTCCCGGGCACGCTCATGATCGAGCCCACCGAGAGCGAGTCGAAGGCCGAGCTCGACCGCTTCATCGGGGCACTGGTCGCGATCCGCGCCGAGATCGACGAGGTCGCCGCGGGCAAGCTGCCCAAGGACGACAACCCGCTCAAGCGCGCACCGCACACGCTCGAGGTGGCGCTGTCCGACACCTGGGCGCGGGCGTACTCGCGCGAACGCGCGGCGTTCCCGCTGCCGTGGGTGCGTGAGCGCAAGTTCTGGCCCAGCGTGGGGCGCGTCGACAACGCGTTCGGCGACCGCAACCTGGTGTGCGCCTGCCCGCCGGTCGAGGAGTACGCGTCGGTCTAGCCCGACGCGTGATCGAACGCGAGCCCCCGCCGGGAGCGATCCCGTGCGGGGGCTCGCTGTTTCAGCGTCCGACCTGCACGCGCTCCACGATCGCCTGGGCGATACCCCCCAGCGGCAGCACGTCGTCGGCGAGGCCGGCTTCCTCGATCGCGCGCGGCATGCCCCACACCACGCTCGTGCGCCGGTCCTGCACCAGCACCTGGCCACCTGCCGCGTGCACGGCCTCACAGCCCGAGAGCGCGTCGTGGCCCATCCCGGTGAGCACGACCGCCAGCACCCCGGTGCCATGGTTGCGCGCGAGCGAGTGCAGCAGGATGTCGGCCGAAGGCCGCACGCCGTTCACCAACGGGGACTGGTGCAACTCCACGCGGTGGGTCATCCGGTTCGTGATCTCCATGTGGAAATCGCCCGGGGCGACTCGCACCTGTCCGCGCACCAGCCGCTCGCCGGCCTGTGCCTCGCGCACTTCCAACGCGCACGTGGCGTCCAGCCGTTCGGCGAACGGGCCCGTGAACAGCGCCGGCATGTGCTGCACGATCACCACCGGAACGGGGAAGTCCGCCGGCAGCGCATCGAGCACCTGCTTGACCGCCGGTGGGCCGCCGGTCGAGGCCGCGATCGCCACGACCTGGACGGTCGGCGCCTCGGTGCGCGGGCGCTGCGAGCGCGAGCCCGTGGGGTGCGCGGGTTGCCGGTTCTCGGGTGCGGCCTGGTCGCGCGCGCGCGCGCGTTCCAACGCCGAACGCGACAGCATGGGTGGAGGCTCAGCGACGATCGGGCCGGCGGGCGCATCGTGCGGTGCAGGCGGCACGCCCGACATGATCGCCCGGATGCGCGGCAACAGCTCGTCGCGCACCTGCTGGAGCGCCGCGGCGCGCCCCAACGTGCCGGCGGGCTTGGTCACGAAGTCCGCCGCCCCCGCATCCAGGGCCTCGAGCGTCACCCGTGCGCCTTCGCGCGTGTACGAGCTGAACATGATGACGTGAGGCCGGCTCGCGTGGCGTTGCAGCTCGCGCAGGAACACCAGTCCGTTCATCACCGGCATGTCCACGTCGAGCGCGATGAGGTCGGGCCGGTACATGGCCAGACGCTGCAGCGCGATCGCGCCGTTGCCGGCCTGCGCCACCAGTTCCAACGACGGCTCGCCCGCGATCGCCTCGGCCACGATCTGGCGAACCGCGGGCGAGTCGTCCACCAGCATGACGCGGGTCCTGGACATGCCGGTCCCTCCGGGGTGTGGTTGGCCGCGGGGGAGGATGCCCGGCCGGTGGTGCACGTGGGTTCGCCGAGGCGTCGCCGTTCTCTGCGAGTGTCGGACGGCCCTGCGTGCGCTTGAGCGCGCCAGACCGAGTGCGAAGCAGCGCGAGTGAGCGATGTTCGTGCGCGCGGTTCGCGCGAAGTGTGCAAGTTGCACGATGTCCTGACATGCGGCGCGGGTTATCTTTGTTCACCCGCATGCGACCAACGGTGCGTGTTGGCGAACAGGTGAGTGCATAGTGATCGCTCGGACATGACAGACGAACAGGTCGTGTCGTTCTCGAGCCGAGTGGTTTGGTCGGCATGTCCCGGCACGTCATCCGATGGGATGAGTTCGCCTGCAGTCGGATTCTGTTTGCAAGCACAACACGTATGAAATGTCGAATTAGTCTTGTTGCGTGCCGTGTTGATATGTATTCTCAGCATGCGTTCGACGGATCACTGCCGATCCCTCGAGCACTCGTCCAAGACAAGCAGTCTCTCCCACAGGTGAGTCCCCACCTTGTGCCGCGCCTCTCCCTCTGGTCCGCAAGGACCAGCTGGCGCCAGCACAGGCGCGAACCTCTCTCCTCGCGCTTCAGGCGGTGGCACGCCTGGACTCCGTGCTGTGCACAGGAACTGCCCCCGCCATGTTCCGCCAAGGTGACTACGATGTTCGCGAGGCCTTCCGGGCCATCGCAAGGCGTCGTGCGGTCGTGATCGGCTCGACGCTTGGATTCCTGGCGCTGGCCCTGGTCCTGAACCAGGTCACGCGCCCCGCGTTCCGGACCTTCACGCGGCTCGCGATCCACGCGACCCCCAGCCGATCCGTGCTGACGGGCGTGACGATCGAGAGCCCGACCCCGAGTTCCGAGAACCTCACGCTGCTCACGACCGCGGAACGCATCATGAGCCGCGATGTCCTCGAGCAGGTTGCCCTGGAGCTGCGCGCCGCGAAGCTGCCGTTGCGGCCCGAGCCGCTACATCTGGCCACGTTGCTGGGTGCCGGCCCGGCCAAGGCCGCGGGCACGGCGGCCGGCGATGCGCCGCTGCGGGAGGACATCGAGCAGCTCCTCCAGTCGGTGAAGGTGAAGCCCATTCGCGACACGCGGCTGGTCGATGTGCAGGCCGAGCACCACGACCCTTCCACGGCCGCCGCCATCGCCAACAGCGTCGCCGCGCAGTTCCTGGCGCGCGAGGCGAAGCACCGCCACCATGAGAACGCCGCGCGGGTCGCGGCCCTGCAGCAGCAGATCGACGAGGTCCGCGGCTCGATCGAGGACGCCGAGCACGCGCTCTACTCGTCGCGTCGTTCGACGTTGGCGTTGAGCGGCGAACGCACCCGCCAGCTCGCCGACGCGGCCGGGGAAGTGGGCTCGGACCTGATCAAGGTGCGCAGCGAGCGCCGGGTGATCGATGCCCAGATCGCGCGCATCGCGGAGTTCCGGAACGCCGGCACGCCGGACTGGAGCAACCCGCCGGTCCAGACCAATGCCCTCGACGAACTGTATCGACAGCTTCAGAAGACGGAGACCGACGCCGCCGGCATGCGGCGGTTGTACCGCGACCAGAGCCCGGAAGTGGTCGCGGCCGAAGCCCAGGTGCAGGCGGTGAGAGACGCCATGCGCCGTGAACTGCAGAAGGCCGGTTCCGACCTCGAAGGTCAGCGCGAAGCCCTGCGCGCCCGCGAGGATGGACTCCTGCAGACCGCCTCGACGACCGAGTACACGCTGAAGGCGCTGAACGACAGCACCTACAAGTACTCGACCCTCGAAGGCCGGTTGGCCACGCAGCGTGAGGTGTTCGCGCTGTTGCTGAAGAAGGTCCAGGAGCAGGAGGTCGCGCAGACGGTCGAGCCGCCCGCAGCGGAGGTCGTCCAGGCTGCCGTTCTCCCGCTCGAAGCCGTGCGGCCGCGCAAGCTGCTCAACCTCGGCGTCGGCGGTGTCCTCGGACTGTTGTTCGGTGCCGGCCTCGCGCTGTCCCTGGAGTGGGTCCGCCGGACCATCCGGACGCCGCGAGATGTCGTGCACGAACTGCACCTGCCGGTCATCGGGATGATCCCGCGTCGCCCGTAGGTCGTTCGCCTTTTCTTCGCTCTCTCTCGAACCGCGCGGTCTGCCCAGTCCCGCGCGATTCCCACGCGACATCCATGCCGTAGGAGGCTCCAATGGAGCGGGTCATCACGTACCAGCACGGTCAGAATCGCACGGCCGGTGCGCTCGAGTCCTCGTACTTCGAGACTCTCGCCGCGACGGTCGCTGAACACGTGCAGCGTGGCGTCAAGACGCTCGTGGTGACGAGCTCGGGGCCCGGTGAAGGCAAGTCCACGGTGACGGCCGGGCTCGCCCGGGCGCTGGCGCGCTCGGGCCGAATGAGCGTGGTGGTCGTCGACACCGATCGCTACCGCCCCACCATGCACACGCACTTCGACCTCGATCACAAGCGCGGGCTGGGGGAGCTCCTCAAGGAGCTCTACCATCTGGACATCGGCCGTGAGACGCCGGACCAGTTCGGCATCGGGGACTGGCTCGAGATCCTGCAGGCGCAGTCGCGCAGCGGCGAACTGCTGGTGGCCGACGGCGCCGAGGAGTTCCGGCTCATCCTGCACAAGGGTCACCTGCGCAGCATCCAGATGCCGACCCACGTGGATGACATGCGGCTCGGCCGGCTGCTGATGCGCGACAAGCGCATCACCGAGGACCAGTGCGACAGCGCGCTGGCGGTGCAGCGTACGTCACGGCGTGCGCTGGGCGAGGTGCTGCTCGGCCTGGGCTACGTCAACCGCGAGGACCTGGGGGCGGTGCTCACCTCACAGATCCGCGAGTCGCTGCGCCGCCTGTTGGCACTGCGGCGGCCCGAGTGCCGCTTCACCGAGAGCGCCGACGCGTGGCTGCCCGCCACGTCGGGGCAATCCGCGGAGGCGCCGGACGCGCCGATGAACGACCTGCTCGGCGAGCGGGTGCTCGACCGGCTGGCCGACTATCTCAAGCGGCCGTTCCTCACCAACCAGATCCCCAGCTTCCTGCAGGACACGGGGCAGCCGAATCTCAAAGTGCTCACCTGCGGCTCGGGCACGTACAACCTGCTCGAAGAGGAATCCTTCCGGCCGTTCACCAATCTGTTGGACCGGCTCGGGCGCGTCTTCGACGTGGTGCTCATCGACACGCCGCCGGTGGCGCATGCCAGCCCGGCCGAGGCGCTGGCCAGCATCGCCGACGGCACCCTGCTGGTGGTGAAGGCCGACGGTTACGACATCCAGATCGTCCAGCAGGCGAAGGCCCAGCTGGAAAGGGCTCGTGCGCAGTTCCTCGGGGTGGTGTTGAACCAGCTCGACGTCCGGCACGCGGACCCGATGCTCTACTACTACGGGGCATACCAGCAGCACTGAGCGCTCTGCCCAGCAACCGCGGCGCGCTCCTCTCCAGCGCGCCGCACGAGGATCCCATCCATGCGCGCTGACTTCCTCCCCTTCGCACTTCCCCTTGTCGGTGAAGACGAGATCCAGGCCGTCGTCGAATGCCTGCGCTCCGGTTGGCTGACCACCGGCCGCCAGGTGAAGGCGTTCGAGGCGCAATTCGCCGACTACATCGCCGACGGCCAGCCGGCGCCACACGCGCTGGCGGTGAACTCGTGCACGGCGGCACTGCACCTGGCGCTCGAGGCCGTGGGCGTTGGGCCGGGCGACGAGGTCATCACCACGCCGATGACGTTCACGGCGACGGCCGCCGTCATCGAGCACTTGGGCGCTCGTCCGGTGTTCGCGGACGTCGATCCCGTGACGCTCAACATCGATCCGCGCGAGATCGAGCGCCGGATGACGCCCCGCACCAAGGCCATCCTGCCCGTGCACTTCGCCGGCCAGGCCTGTGACCTGGCGACCATCCAAGCCATGGCCCGCGCGCATGGCATCCCGGTCATCGAGGACGCCGCGCACGCGATCCCCACCCGCTACGACGGTCGGCTCATCGGGACGCACTCCGACATCACCTGTTTCAGCTTCTACGCCACCAAGAACATCACCACCGGCGAGGGCGGCATGGCCGTCACCGCCAATGCCGAGTACGCCGAGCGCATGAAGCTCATGCATCTGCACGGCATGAGCCGCGACGCTTGGAAGCGCTACACGCAGGCAGGCTCATGGTCCTACGAGATCCTGGCGCCGGGGTTCAAGTACAACCTCACGGATCTCGCGGCCGCGATCGGGATCCACCAGCTCCGCCGCTGCGACGAATTCCACCGCCGCCGCCAGGCCATCGCCGACCAGTACGACGCGGCGTTCGCGAACGTGCCCGGCGTCCTCACCCCGCAGGTGGCCGACCGCCGTGCTCACGGCTGGCACCTCTATGTGGTGCAGATCGACGCCGCGCAGGTGCCGATGGGCCGCGACGCGTTCATCCGTGAGCTGGTCGCGCGCAACATCGGCGTGTCGGTGCACTTCATCCCCCTGCACATCCAGCCGTACTACCGCGACCGCTACGGCCTCGCACCCGGCGACTACCCGAACGCGCTGGCGGCCTACGAGCGCATCGTGTCGCTGCCGATCTACGCGCGCATGTCGGACGCCGATGTGAACGATGTCATCGAAGCGGTGCAGGACATCGTGCTGGGGGTGCGGTCATGAAGCGCGCACTCGATCTGCTTGCCGCGCTCGTCGGCCTGCTGCTGCTGTGGCCGGTATTCCTCGTGGTCGCCGTGCTCGTGAAGGCGGAGGACGGCGGGCCGGTGCTGTTCAAGCAGGAGCGCATCGGCCGCCTCGGCCGGCCGTTCCGGATCCTCAAGTTCCGCACCATGACCGTGGACGCGCCGTCGCGTGGCCCGGCCATCACCACGCGCGGCGACGCGCGCATCACGCGCGTCGGCGCGTTCCTGCGGCAGGCCAAACTCGACGAGCTCCCGCAGCTCTGGAACGTGCTGCGCGGCGAGATGAGCCTGGTCGGTGCTCGGCCCGAGGTGCCGCGCTACGTGGAACTGTTCCGCGCCGAGTACAACGACATCCTCAAGCTGCGCCCCGGCATCACCGATCCGGCGTCGATCCGGTTCCGTGACGAGTCCGAGTTGCTGGGAGCCTCGGGTGACCCCGAGGCCACCTACATCGAGCGCATCCTGCCCGAGAAGCTGCGCCTCGCCCGGGACTACGCGCGGCACGCCTCGCCGGCCTACGATCTGCAGCTCGTCCTGACCACGCTCATGTGCCTGGTGTACCCCGCACGGGCGATGGAGCGTCTGGCCGACTTCCTGATGCCGTGGCGCATGGCGCTCGGCATCATCGTGCAGATCGGGGCCGTGGCGGCCGCGTTCGCGCTCGCCACGCTCGTGCGCTTCGACGGCGAGGTGCCAGCCGCCGACGCCGCGCTCTTCGTGCGCCTGCTGCCGGTGGTTCTCGTGGCGCGCGTGCTGTGGTTGCACGCCCTCAAGCTGTTCCACGGCGTGTGGCGCTACTCCGGCGTGCACGACCTGCGCAACATCGTGACCGCCGCCACGCTCGGCACGGTCACGTGGTGGGCCGGGGCGCACTGGCTGATGGGTGCTGCGCACCTGTCGCGCGGTGTGGTCGCCATCGACTGGTTGCTCACGATCGTGCTCCTGGCCGGAATCCGCATCGCGCGCCGCTTCCATCGCGAGATGCGACCGGGCGTGGTGCCCACGCACCGGGTGCTGTTGGTGGGCGAAGAGGATCGCATGGCGCGCGTGGCGAGCGAACTGCTCAGCCGCCCGGCCCGCGATTGCGAAGTGGTGGGCATGCTGAACGGCGACGTGCGCCGCAAGGGTGTGCTCATCCATGGCGTGCCGATCCTGGGCACCAAGCAGGACCTGGTCGACGTCATCCGCGCCACCGACCCCGACGAGGTCCTGTTCGCCATGAACGAGACCTCGGACGGTGCCAAGAAGGCGCTGCTGCAGCAGTGCCGCGTCTTGGGCAAGACCGCGCGCTCGGCGCCCGACCCCAGCGACGTGTTGCTGCGTCAGGAGAAGCCGCAACTCGGGGGCAGCTACCGGCCCGAGGACCTGCTGTTCCGCGACGCCATCACCACCGACGGCAGCGCGGCGCGCTCAGTCGTGACCGGGCATTGCGTGGTGATCACCGGCGCGGGCGGATCGATCGGGTCCGAGATCTGCCGGCAGGTGGCGGCGTGCGAGCCGTCGTGTCTGGTGCTGTTCGAGCGCCACGAGTATGCGCTGTACGAGATCGAGCGCGAGCTGCGTCGCAAGTTCCCGGCACTCAACGTGGTGCCCGTCATCGGGGACGTGGCCGACGAGAAGCGCGTCAACGCGGTGTTCTCCACGTTCAAGCCCTATGCCGTGTTCCACGCGGCCGCGTACAAGCACGTGCCCATGATGGAGCGCAATCCGGTCGAGGCCCTGCGTACCAACGTGGCCGGCACGCGGACCGCGGCCGAGGCGGCCGTGCGCCACGGCGCCGACGTGTTCCTGCTCATCTCCACCGACAAGGCCGTCGAGCCCGTCTGCATGATGGGCATGTCCAAGCGGCTCGCCGAGCTCACGCTGCAGCTCATGAAGGAAGGTTCGCGGACGCGCATCCTCACCGTGCGCTTCGGGAACGTTCTCGAGAGCAGTGGCAGCGTGCTGCCGCTGTTCCGCGAGCAGATCGAGCGTGGCGGCCCGGTCACCGTGACGCATGCCGAGGTCACCCGCTTGTTCATGACCGTGCCCGAGGCCGTGCAGCTCATCCTCCACGCCGCCAGCATGGGTCGCGGGGGCGAGGTGTTCGTGCTCGACATGGGCCGGCCGATCCGCATCGTGGACCTGGCGAAGGCGCTCATCCGGATGTACGGCCTCACGCCGGACAAGGACATCGAGATCGCGATCACGGGCCTGCGCCCGGGCGAGCGACTGTTCGAGAAGCTGCTCAACGATCATGAGACGGTGTGGAAGTCGTCGCACCCCAAGATCCTGCGCGCGGTGAGTCACTTCAGCGAAGCCGACGTGCGCGACGAGATGAAGCGCCTGCTCGAGGCGTCGCACGAGCGCATCGGTGGCGAACACGACGTGCTGCGTACCGCCGGTGAGCCGCAGCTGGCATGAGCTCCGCCGTCCTGCATGAGGCGCCCACCCGGGCGCGGGTCACACTGGCTCCCGCCGCGTTGCCGGTGAGCACGGCTGCCGACAGCACGTCGGTGGCGGTGCGTCACGGCTACCTGGTCACGGCCGCCGTGCTCGCCCCGCTCTGCGTGCCCGCGGGTCCCGGGCAGACGGCGGCGCTGGACTTCGTGAACCT
>JBEBGT010000539.1:0-2950 GCA_040081365.1 Candidatus Eiseniibacteriota bacterium
GCCCGGCCGCGCCCGCTCCCCGGGGAACCGTGGCCATCCATCATCAGCCCGGCGTGCCGGGCTCCGGAGGTACTCCATGAAGCTGGCCCCCACGTTCGCGGCGCTCGCCCTTGCCGCGGGCCTCGCCACCGCGAACGCGTCGTTCGCCACCGAGCTGGCCACCGACCCGCATGTGTTCCCCGTCACGGCCAAGCACCGCGTGCACTTGGAGTTCCCGGTGGGCGAGCTGCGCGTGATTCCGAGCGACGAAGCGCGCGTGCGCTTCGACCTGCGCGTGCGCTGCAAGGGCCGCTCCGAGGACCGATGCGAGGAGCTGGCGAACCGGTTGGTGCTCGAGAGCGACGACACCGGCGGCACGTTGCACCTGAAACTCGAGCACTACCCCAAGTGGCTCAACAAGGGCCTCACCGTGATCGGCGAGCTACACGTGCCGCGCAGCATGGCGGTCGACGTCGAGATGGGCGTGGGCGAGCTGGAGATCGAAGGTCTCGAGGGCGACCTCGACGTGGACCTGGGCGTGGGCGAGGCCGACATCCGCGTGCCGCGCATGCGCGCCAACCACGTGAGCGTGGAAGCCGGCGTGGGCGAAGCCTCGATCCGTGGCGGCGGCGCCAACACGCGCTCGAGCGGCTTCATCGGCTCGCACTCCACGTGGTCGGGCGGCGAGGGCCGCGCGAGCGTGCGGCTGCACGTGGGCGGGGGCGACGCGGCGGTGCGGCTGGACGAGCGACTGGCGCGCAGCGTGGCCTTCGGTCACGCGACCGCTTCACACACAATCCGGCCGGGCGGCGTGCACGACGCGCCTGAAGCGGCGATGCGATCGGACCGGGTGGACTCCCCGCGGAGGGCGCGGACATCGCCGGCGCGGGGTCATCGCCCCGCTACATGCGGAACACGCCGAACTTCATGTCGGCGATCGGGGCGTTCAACGTGGCCGCCAGCGACAACGCCAGCACGTCGCGCGTGGTGGCGGGGTCGATGACGCCGTCGTCCCAGAGCCGTGCGGTGGAGTAGTACGGGCTGCCCTCTTCCTCGTACTTGTCGAGGATCGGCTGCTTGAACGCGCGCACGTCGTCGTCGCTCATGGGCTTGCCGGCCTGCTTCAAGCCGTCCTGTCGCACCTGCGTGAGCACGCTGGCCGCCTGCTCGCCGCCCATCACGCTGATGCGGCTGTTGGGCCACATGTAGAGGAAGCGCGGCTGGTAGGCGCGACCGCACATGCCGTAGTTCCCGGCGCCGAAGCTGCCGCCGATGATCACCGTGAGCTTTGGCACGGGCGCGTTCGCCACCGCGTGCACCAGCTTGGCGCCGTCCTTGGCGATGCCGCCGTGTTCGTACTGGCGGCCCACCATGAAGCCGGTGATGTTCTGCAGGAACAAGAGCGGCACGCCGCGTTGTGCGGCCAGCTCGATGAAGTGCGCGCCCTTCAGGGCCGACTCGCTGAACAGGATGCCCTGGTTGGCGAGGATCGCCACCGGCATGCCCATCAAGTGCGCGAACCCGCACACCAGCGTGGTGCCGTAGCGCGCCTTGAACTCGTGGAAGCGCGAGCCGTCGACCAACCGCGCGATGATCTCGCGCACGTCGTAGGGCGTGCGGTTGTCCTTGGGCAGCACTCCATAGATCTCTTCCGGCGCATAAGCGGGAGGTTCCGGTTCGCGCATCGCGAGCGTCGCCCCGCGAGCGACCCCTAAGTGCGAGATGATCTCGCGCGTCATCTCGAGCGCATGCGCGTCGTCGTCGGCCAGATGGTCGGCCACGCCGCTGATGCGCGTGTGCACGTCGCCACCGCCCAGCTCTTCCGCGGTGACTTCCTCACCCGTGGCGGCCTTCACGAGCGGCGGGCCGCCCAGGAAGATCGTGCCCTGGTTCTTGACGATGATCGCTTCGTCGCTCATGGCCGGCACGTAAGCGCCACCCGCGGTGCACGAGCCCATGACGGCCGCGACCTGCGGGATGCCCAACGCCGAGGCACGCGCCTGATGGTAGAAGATGCGCCCGAAGTGATCGCGATCGGGGAACACGTCGGCCTGCAGCGGCAGGAACGCGCCACCGGAATCGACCAGGTAGATGCACGGCAGCCGGTTCTCGATCGCGATCTCCTGCGCGCGCAGGTGCTTCTTCACGGTCATGGGCAGGTAGCTGCCGCCCTTCACCGTGGCATCGTTGGCCACGATCATCACGTGCCGGCCGTGCACGCGGCCCACGCCCGTGATGACGCCGGCGCTCGGGGCCTCGTCGCCATAGAGCCCGTTGGCGGCGAGCGGCGACAGCTCGAGGAACGCCGTGCCCGGGTCGATCAGCTTCTCGACGCGGTCGCGCACGAACAGCTTACCGCGCGCGGTGTGGCGCCTCACGGACTCCACGCCACCGCCCAAGCGCACGGCCTCGAGGCGCTGCTTCAGGTCGGCGGCGAGCGCGCGGTGATGCGCGGCGTTGGCCGAGAACTCGGCGCTGTGCGGATCGAGATGCGACTCGAGGCGTTCCATGGCGATCGGGCGCGCTCCACGGGGTCGGCAGGCGCCACCCCGCTATGAGGCGGCGCACCGGGCAGTTATAGCAGCGGCCCGCAGTCCGCGCACCCGGGGGAGAGCGACGTCCCGGGTCGCGGCGTCAGTTCCCCCGGATTGCTTCGTGCACGCTCCCGCTGCTCGCCGTATCGCCTCGCACGACACGGGGTGCGTCACACGGAACATCCAGGGTCGCGAGCGGCGATTCACGCGCCCTGGCCGCGTTCGCATGACAACTCGCGGCCGCGCGCGTGGCATGATGGAGCCCTCCCCGACCTCATCTTGAATGTCACCCGGCTCTCTCTCCCATCGCGGCCTCCCGGGATTCCCCCTGTGCGGCCCGGTGGCGTCCGGAGGTTCCCCATGCCCCGCTCCCGCTGGTTCCCGGGCACACTGGCACTCGCGCTGGTCGCGGTGGCCGTGCTCTCCGGCTGTGGTGG
>JBEBGT010000540.1:0-2945 GCA_040081365.1 Candidatus Eiseniibacteriota bacterium
GCCCGCAACGGTGACGGAGTGCGGCGCTCGGCCTGAGCGCGAGCCCCGCGGCGCCTGCGCGGCGGCTCGGCGAGACATCGGCTGGCGGGAGGACGGTCGGGGGGGATGGCCCCGGATCGCTCCGCCCCGCCGGCCGGGTCCCGCCGGGGAACCGTGTCAGGGGCCTTGGGATTCCCGCGCCGCGACCGAGACTCCCGGATGGGGGCGTGGTGCCCCCGACTGCGCAGGGAGGCGTCGTGGTTCCGAACCCGTACCGTGCCGTTCGCTGCCCGCTGGTCCTCGCGGTGATGGCGTTGTGCCTGGGCACGGCCCCGGCCCGCGCGGCCGATGAGCCATTCCGGCTCTCCGCACGCTTCGGCTTCCAGGTCGACCGCCTGCACTCCGTGGTCGCGGACAGCCTCGGGCTGTCGGTCACGCGCTCGACGGTCGCCGCCATCGACTACGACTTCCGCATCTTCAGCGTGCCCATGGCGGGTTCGGACAAGCCCGCATTCCATCTGGTGGGTGACGTCATGATGGGCAAGCGCGCCCTGCCGCTGCAGGATTTCGCGGCCCCGGGCTTCCTCGGTGCACCGATCCAGGAGGTGCCCGTGGCGGAGGTGCTCACCGGTTTCCTGCTGCGCGTCCCCATGACGGTCGTGGATCCCGGCGCGGGTTCGGCGCTGCACTTGGGCTATCGCGGCGGGCTCGTGCTCGCCAGCGGAGACGCCGAACAGAACGACTTCCCGAAGGTGAAGCAGTTCATGTTCGGTTTCGAACGCACGCGCGGCTTCTTCGCAGGCTCGATGGTCGAGATGGCTTACGGCACCAACGAATCCGCCGGGCGCGCGTTCGGCGCGCACCGCTGGGACGCCAAGGTGCTCGTCGTGGGACAGATCGGGGCCAGCTCGGGCGCAGCCCCGGCCAAAGCGCCGGTGGGACGTGCCCCGGCCGCGCGCGCCGAGGGCTCACCGCTGCAATTGTTCATCGAGCTGAACGTCGACACCGACGGCAGCATCGGTCCCGACCTGTTCATGGCGCGCGGTGGGCTGGCGTTCGACGCCGGTCGCGTGCTGAGCCGGGTGCTCGGCTCGGGCAAGTGAGTCGGCCGCGAGCCCGGAGGAGCGAGCCCGCGCCGAGACCGGCCGCGCTCAGCCCTGGCGCTTCTCCACTCGCGCCCAGGCATCCTTGAGCGTCACCGTGCGCAGGAACACCAATGCTCCGGGTTGCGAGTCGTGCGGGTCGGCCACGAAGTAACCCACGCGCTCGAACTGCAGTGCCGAGCCCGGCGTGGCCGAGGCCAGCGCGCGCTCCAGCTTGCAGCCCCGCAGCACCTCGAGCGAGCGCGGGTTGAGCGCCGAAGTGAAGTCCGCGCCCTCGCTCACGCCCTCGGGGTCCTCGGCGGTGAACAGCGGCTCGTACAGGCGCACCTCGGCTTCGATCGCGTGCGCGGCCGACACCCAGTGGATCGTCGCCTTCACCTTGCGCCCGTCGGGAGCGTTGCCGCTCTTCGTCTCGGGATCGTAGGTCGCGCGCACTTCCGTGACCTCGCCGGTCACGGGGTCCTTGGTCACCCCCGTGCAGCGGATGAGATACGCGCCACGCAGGCGCACTTCGACGCCCGGGCTCAACCGGAAGTACTTGGGCGGTGGCACCTCGCGGAAGTCCTCGCGCTCGATCCACAGCTCGCGTGAGAACGGCACCTTGCGCGTGCCGGCACTCGGATCCTCGGGATTGTTGCCGAGCTCGAACTCCTCGGACTGCCCCTCGGGGTAGTTCTCGAGCACGACCTTGACCGGCTGGAGCACGGCCATGCGCCGTTGCGCATGGCGGTTCAGATCCTCGCGCACGCAGTGTTCGAGCAGTGCCAACTCCACGCGGTTCTCGCGGCGGGCCACGCCGATGCGGTCGGCGAAATCGCGCAGTGCGGCCGCCGGGTAGCCGCGCCGCCGCATGCCGCTGATCGTGGGCATGCGCGGATCGTCCCAGCCGTCCACGAAGCGCTCTTTCACCAGACGCAGAAGCTTGCGCTTGCTCATCACCGTGTGGGTGACGTTCAAGCGCGCGAACTCGTGCTGGTGTGGGAGCGGGCGCGGCAACTCGAGTGCTTCCAGCAGCCAGTCATAGAGCGGGCGGTGGGGCACGAACTCCAGTGTGCAGATGCTGTGCGTGATGCCTTCGATGTAGTCGGACAGTCCGTGCGCGAAATCGTAGAGCGGGTAGATGCACCACTTGCCGCCGGTGTGGTGGTGGATCGCGTGCCGGATGCGGTACAGCACCGGGTCGCGCAGCCAGACGTTGGGCGATGTCATGTCGATGCGGGCGCGCAGCGTGCGCGCGCCGTCTTGGAATTCGCCGGCGCGCATGCGGGCGAACAGCTCCAGATTCTCGGACACACTGCGGTCGCGCCAGTGACTCGGCTCGCCCTGCTCGCCAGGCGCGCCGCGCATGCGGTCGACTTCCTCCGCGGTGTGGTCACACACGTAGGCTCTGCCCGCCTCGACCAGGCGTACGGCGAACGCATGGAGCGCGTCGAAGTAGTCCGAGGCGCGGAAGACCTCGAGCTTCGCGCCCGGGGTCGCCGCTTCGCGCACGCCGGCCAGGTGCCAGTCCCGGCCCTCGGCCCGCGCGGTCGAGCCCGAGGCCTTGAGTCCCAGATGGCCGCCGGCCCAGTCCCCGATCAGCCAGCGCACGTCGGCGATGATGGACTCCTCGTACTCGAGTTCCTCCTTCGCCGGGTTCGTGTCGTCCATCCGCAAGTTGCACTGGCCGTCGAACTGCTGGGCCACACCGAAGTTGAGGCAGATCGACTTCGCGTGTCCGATGTGCAGGTAGCCATTGGGCTCAGGCGGGAAGCGCGTCACGATCCGCTGCACCCGGCCCGAGGCGAGGTCGGCTTTCACCAACTCGCGGATGAAGTCCTCGCGTTCCAGGGCGGGCGGGCTCGTGCGTTCGTCGGACATGGT
>JBEBGT010000069.1:0-11040 GCA_040081365.1 Candidatus Eiseniibacteriota bacterium
CCCGGCACGTGGGAGGTGTTCACCGCCACGTTCAGCGCCATGCTGATCGTGCGGCTGCCCTCCCTGCTGCCGGCCAAGCGCTCCGCGGGCCGGAAGCAGGCCGTCACCGACGCGCTCGACCGCGCGGCGTGACGCGGCATCACGAACCGCGGCCAGGTCCTGTCTGAGAATGCCGCGTGTGCGCGTTCCGGGCCGCAACGGGGCATTCTCGGACAGAACCTAGGCCTCGGGCTTCACCGTGGGCAGGCCGCGCTCGGTCCAGCCGCGCCAGCCGCCATCGAGTGACGTGACGTTCGAGTAGCCCATCTTCTGCAGGTTGTCGGCCGCGAGCGCGCTGCGGAACCCGCCGCCGCAGTACAGCACGATGGGCGTGTCCTTCTCGGGCAGCAACTGTTCGATGTCGCGCTCGATCACACCGCGGCCCAGATGATGCGCGCTCGGCAGGTGGCCATTCGTCCACTCGTTGTCCTCGCGCACGTCCAGGATCACGTAGCGCTCGCCGGCCTGTAGACGCGCCAGGAAGTCTTCGATGCTGAACTCGCGCACGCGCGACTTGGCGTCCTGGACGATGGCGAGGAATCCGGCGGAATGCACGTGGGCCACGGCGATCCTCCTACGCGCTGGCGGCCACGGCGGCCGCCTCGGGGGTACGTGGATATTCGCGGATGACACGGTAGAGCGCGTCGCGCTGCACCGCGGTCTTCCCGGCCTCGCGGATCATCTGCACCATGCCGGCCTCGGCCATGCCCACCGGGCTCTTGGCGAGCGCGGCGTGGGCGATCTTCTCCTGGCCGATGGTGCCGTCGAGGTCGCTGGCGCCGAAGCTGAGCGCGGCGGCGGCGGTGTCCTGACCGAGCATGATCCAGTAGCCCTTCACGTGCGGCACGTTGTCGAACATGATCCGCGAGATCGCGATGGTCTTGAGGTCCTCGACCGCCGACGCCTGCCGGCGCACGAGCCCTGTGGTGCCGGGCTGGAACGCCAGCGGGATGAACGCGAAGAACCCCGGCGCGCGCTGCTCGAGATCGCGCAGGTCGATCATGTGCTGCACGCGCTCGGCACGCGTCTCGATGTGGCCGTAGAGCAGCGTGCTGTTGCTGGGGATGCCCAGCTGGTGCGCGATCTCGTGGATCTCGAGCCAGCGCTTGCCGCCGATCTTCTGGCCGAACAATTCGCGGCGCACGCGCTCGCTGAACACCTCGGCACCGCCGCCGGGCAGCGCATCGAGGCCCGCGGCCTTGAGCTCGCCGAGCACCCACTCGGCCGGCTTCTTGGTGAGCCGGCAGAAGAAGTCGATCTCGACCGCCGTGTACGCCTTCACCGACAGGTCCGGCTTCTTCTCCTTCACCCAGCGGATGATCTGCAGGTAGTCGTCGAAGCGCCACTTGTTGTGCAGCCCGCCCACGATGTGGATCTCGGTGATCTCAGGGTCCACGTGCGCCAGGATCTGCTCCTGGGTCATCGTGTAGGCATCCGGAGCGCCCGGCTTCTTGGCGTAGTCGCAGAACTTGCACGCCAGCACGCACACGTTGGTGGGGTTCAGCTGGCGATTGATCGTGAAGTAGACGCGATCGCCGTGCTTGTCGCGCGCGTAGGCGTCGGCCAGACGGCCCAGCTCCATGACCGGGGCGTCGAACAGCCGGACGCCCTCTTCCTGGGTCAGGTGCTCACCGGCCAACAGCTTGCGGCGTGCCGCCTCGACGCTGTGGTCGCGGAGGCGGAGTTCGGAGACGTGGCTCACGGGGTTCCTCGGGAAGATCCAAAGGGAAGATCCAAGCGCGGGTGGCCGAGTGCAAGGCGCGAAGCCGCCGGAGTATAGCGGCCGCTCGCGCGGGCGTCACGACCGGGGGACAGCGCGGCGGCCACACCCGGCTCGCCGCTGGGGATTTCGTGCGCCGTGCTCCGCACTCACGCATCCGAACGTGCGCCCGGCACCCCTCACGCGGCGGGCTCACCGCGCCGTCCTCCTATAGAGTGGGGCGGCACCCTCACCCTTGGGAGTCCCGCATGTCCGCAGCTGCACCCCCTGCCGCCAAGCCCACCGCTGCACCCAAGCCCGCGCCATCGCTGGCCAAGGTGTGGCCCATGATCTGGACACTCGTCGAGCCGCGCCGCGGCATGCTCGGCCTGGGCTTCCTGCTCATGGCCGTCAACCGCGTCACCGGGCTCGTGCTGCCGGCCTCGACCAAGTGGCTCATCGACGACGTCATCGGCAAGCGTCAGATCGAGATGCTGCTGCCGCTCGTGGGCATCGTCGTCGCCGCCACGCTGGCGCAGGGCGCCACGTCGTTCGCACTCACGCAGCTGCTGTCGAAAGAAGCCCAGCGCCTGATCGCCGAGATGCGCCAGAAGGTGCAGGCGCACATCTCGCGGCTGCCGGTGGGCTTCTACGACACCAACCGCACGGGCTCGCTCGTGAGCCGCATCATGAGCGACGTCGAGGGCGTGCGGAACCTGATCGGCACCGGCCTCGTGGAATTCGTGGGCGGCATCATCACCGCGCTCATCTCGCTGGTCGTGCTCTTGCGCATCAACGCGACCATGACGCTCATCACGGCCACGGTGCTCATCGGCTTCGCGCTGGTGCTGAACCGCGCGTTCGTGACCATGCGGCCGATCTTCCGCGAGCGCGGCAAGATCAACGCCGACGTCACCGGCCGGCTCACCGAGTCGCTGGGCGCGGTGCGCACGGTGAAGGGCTACCACGCCGAGGAGCGCGAGCAGAACGTGTTCGCCGAGGGGGTGAAGCGCCTGCTCGACAACGTGCTCGCCACGCTCACCGCGCAGAGCGTCATGCAGCTCTCCAGCTCGCTGCTGCTGGGCATCGTCGGTGCGATCATCATGTACGTCGGTGCCAGCCACATCTTGAGCGGCACGCTCACGTTGGGCGGCTACTTCACGTACACCATGTTCCTGGGCTTCCTGATCGCGCCCATCTTCCAGATCGTGGCCATCGGCACGCAGCTCACCGAGGCCATCGCCGGGCTCGAGCGCACGCAGGAAGTGCTGGCCAACCGCGCCGAGGATGACGACCCGCGCCGCACGCAGGTCTTGAGCCGCGTGCGCGGCGACATCACGTTCGACCATGTGGACTTCGCCTACGAGGCGGACAAGCCCGTGCTGAAGGACGTCTCGTTCGTCTCACCGGCCGGCAGCGTGACCGCGCTCGTGGGGTCGAGCGGCTCGGGCAAGAGCACGATCATCGGGCTCCTCTCGGCGTTCCATACGCCGGGAGCCGGGGTCGTCACGGTCGATGGCACCGACCTGTCGACCGCACGGCTCGATTCGTTCCGCACGCAGTTGGGCGTGGTCCTCCAGGACAGCTTCCTGTTCGCGGGCTCCATTCGCGAGAACGTGGCGTTCTCGCGCCCGCTGGCCGCCGAGGCCGAGATCATCGAGGCGTGCCGCATCGCACGCGTCGACGAGTTCGCCAGCCGGTTCCCCGAAGGGCTCGACACGGTGGTGGGCGAGCGCGGCGTGAAGCTGTCGGGCGGTCAACGCCAACGCGTGAGCATCGCGCGCGCGATCCTCGCGGACCCGCGCATCCTGATCCTCGACGAGGCCACGTCGAGCCTCGACTCCGAGAGCGAGGCGCACATCCAGGCTGGGCTCCAGCACCTCATGCAGGGCCGTACCACGTTCGTGATCGCGCACCGGCTGAGCACCATCCGGCGCGCCGACCAGATCCTGGTGGTCGAGGATGGCCGCATCGTCGAGCGCGGCGACCACGAGGCGCTGTACGCCCTGAACGGCCGCTACCGCGACCTCTACGACCGCCAGCACGGGCTCGAGAAGAACCTGTTCCTGGCGCCCGGCGAGGGCGACGACGTGCCCGAGGCCGAGGGTGGCGCGCGCCGTGGCGGCCGCGAGCCCGGCGTGCTGGACGTCATGCAGGGCGGGCGCTGATCGGCGCCGATTCGACCGCTCTGGAAGCACCGAAGCCCGCCGCGGAACGTGACTCCGCGGCGGGCTTCGGCTTGACCGTGCGATCGCGAACTAGATGTCGAAGTGGTGCGCGACCTTGATCAGGAACACGTTGTTGGCCGGTGCCTTGGAGATGACCCGGAATGCGCGACTCGGGTCGAAGTCCGAGAGCGCATCGATGTTCGCGCTCTCCTGCGTCCAGACGAAGAACACGCTCGAGCCCGGGCCGTACTCCCAGCGCACGACGGCGTTGCCGCGCAACGAGCCGAACGTGCCGCTGCGCTCGGCCAGGTAACCCGGGCTCGGCTCCGGCATCGCGATGAGGTCGTAACTGCGCGAACGCCCCAGTTCCTTGAAGTCATGGAACCGCAGCGTCGAGATGAGGGGCTGCACGAACAGCTGGATGCTCAGGTTGGTGGTCATGGCATAGTCGGCGCGCAGGTTCATCGACCACTGGGTCTGCTCGAGCTGGGCGAACTGGGAGCCCGTACCCACGCTGCCGGTGCTGTCGCGCATGTACTGCGTGTCCGTGTGCCCACGATAGAAGTCCGGACCGCCGCTCAGGCTCAGGTTCGGCATCGGCCGCCAACGGATGCCCGGGTTCACCTGCTGTTCCCACGAGCCGTCCGCCGACCAACTGGGATTCGTGTTCACCTCCCAGAACCACGGGTTCCGGCTATTGGTGTCGAAGCCCAGGCTCAGGCTGCCGCCCGGCTTCGTCAGCATGAGCGGGCCACCCCGCGTCTTGCGTGCGCTGAACGCCTCGCCGTTGTAGAACGCGCTGTGGCTCCAGCTCCAGTGATTGCGCTGCTCGATGTTGCCGCCCAGGAACAGCATCTTCATGGTGCTGTTGCCGCCGAAGTCCCAGCTCGACGCCACTGCGCCGAACAGGTTGGCGTACTGCCGCCAGCCCTTGGGCTCGTTCCACTGGTAGCCCGCGAGCACATGGCCGTTCACGATGTCGCCGCCGAACAGGAAGCCGAGGTCGTTGTTGTCGAAGCCCGGCGAGATCGCCCCCAGTCCGGCATTGAAGATGACCTTGCCCTTCTGCTTGTTGAGCCACAGCCGTCCGCCGTACCCCGCCATCGTGGTGGCGGTGGGATCCACGCCGAGCCCCGGCCGGTCGGGGCGCTGGTAATAGTGCGGGAAGCTGCGCTGCAGGCGGGCGATGCGCGCAGGACTGCCCTCGACGCGCGACGCCATGCCGTAACCCGAGATCACCCAGATGCGGTCCTTGTCGAGGAACGTCCAGCCGTCCATCGCGGTCACGACGGAGTTGCGATTGAGCTCGGTGCGCAGCGGATCGGTGCCGCTGTCGAAGAAGTGCGCCGTGGTCATGGCCATGAGCCCCAGGCCCTGACGGCGGTCGTTCATCTCGTGCATGCCGCGCCACACGCCGTAGTAGCTCATGGGCTCGACGCCATAGCGCGACTCCAGGCCCGCGGTGCGGAGCGTGGCCTCTTCCCGGTTCGTGAGTGCCTGCACGGTGCCGACGTTCCAGCCGGGTGCCGGCTGCCCGGTGATCTTGGCCGCGCCCAGGATGTGGGTGGCGGTGGGCAGGTCGAGGTAGTCCGAGTTCGGCAGTCCGCGCGTGCCCTGCGGCCCACGCCCGATGCGGCGTGAATAGAAGAAGATGGGCTCCGGCCAGTTGAAGTTGGAGTAATCGTTGGCACCGTTGTTGCCGCAGCGGAACACGCTCACGCCCTCGGTGAAGAACGGGCGCTTCTCCTGGAAGAAGTTCTCGACGTCGGACAGGTTCACGACTGCGGGGTCGATCTCGACCTGGCCGAAGTCCGGGTTCACGGTGGCGTTGAGCGTGAGCTTGGTGCCGAGACTCATGCGCAGGTCACCGCCCACGGCGGGCTTGGCCTTCCAGCCGCCATGGAACGGGTCACCGCCGCCGTAGCCCTGCAGGCTGTTGCCGTCGAAGCGCAGGTGCTCGGTCTTGTTGGTGACGTACGGCGTGAGCTCGATGTGCTGACGCGCCTGCAGGCCATCGAGGCCCTGCAGCTCGGGGAACCGCGACACGAATCCCGCCTCGCCGCGCGGGGTGTACACCAGCGCGTCCTCTTCGCTGTAGCGCGGGATCCAGCGCTTGAAGTTCACACCCCACACCATGGGCTCGGCGCTCCGGAAGCGCATCTGCGAGAACGGGATGCGCATCTCGCACGTCCAGCCCTGCGCATCGCGCTTGGACCGCGCCTGCCAGACGCCGTCCCACGAGTCGTCGTCCCAACCGTCGTTCAGCAGCACGCCGTCCATGAGCGTGCCGGCGGCACTCACCATGAAGTAGTAGCCCGTGCGCTTGTCGTGGAACGGATCGACCATGAGCGCGAACATGTCGGAGCCCGCGTCGTTGTCCCGCCGCGACAGTCGCACACGCAGCGAGTCGGGCGCGGAGTCGTAGAGCCGCGCGCCCACGTACAGTGCGTCGTCGTCGTAGGCCAGGCGCACTTCGCTGCGCTGGCGCGGGGCGCCGCCCTGGTCGGGGTCCTGTTGCAGGAGGTTCGTGACGGCGTGCTCGTGCTTCCAGATGTCCTCATCGAGCTGGCCGTCGATGATCACCGGTCGGTCGGTGCGCACGGCGCGCACGGGGGGCTGCTCGTCCGCGGCCCGTGCGGGCAGGGCGAGCAGGGTGAGCAGCATGAGGCTGGCAAGGAATCGCATGGGAGGCTCCGGGGGAGACCGATGGGCGTATCGGCCCCTGCCACAGGGTCCGCCGGGTCACGACCGGCGTGGGGTATGAAGCGTGCGAGGGCGGGCGCACGGTAGCGGTTCTACGGACGTCGCGGCTGTGAGGTTGCCGTCAATTGCGGTGAGCATGGGCGGCGCACGCCGAACGCGCCCGGGTGAAGTCACGAACGCCGGGAAGTCCGGGGCCGAACGCCGCCCGCCGGGGTGAACGCCCCCGCCCATTCGTGGCCCGCGCGATCAGGCGCGGGCCGCCGCGAGCGCCACGGCCAGCTCACCCGCCACACGCGCGTTGTCCTTGAGCAGCGCCACGTTCGGCGCGGTGACCTCGCCGCCCGTGACCATCTGCATGTAGTCGAGGATATAAGGTGTGACCTCGCGGCCGCGGATGCCCTGCGACGCCACCATCTCGAGCGCGCCGTTCAACGCGCGCTCGTAGGACTCCTCGTCGAGCTCGCTGGCCTCGGGAACCGGGTTCGCCACGATCACGCCCGTGCCGGTCCCGAGCGTGTAGTGCATGCGGATGGCCTCGGCCAGTTGCGCCATGTCGTCGAAACGCTGATCCAGGCGCAGGCCGCTCGAGCGCCGCCAGAACGCCGGGAAGTCGTCGCAACGCCAGCCGAAGATCGGCACGCCGAGCGTCTCGAGCCGCTCGACCGTGCGCGGCAGGTCGAGGATCGACTTGGCCCCCGAGCACACGACGGCGACCGGGAACTTCGACAGCGCGGTGAGGTCGGCGCTCACGTCGTCGGTCTCGGACGCGCCGCGATGCACCCCGCCGATGCCGCCGGTCGCGAACACGCCGATGCCGGCATGATGCGACGCCAGCATGGTGGCCGCAACGGTGGTGGAGCCCGTGCCGCCCGCCATCAGCGCGGCGGCGAAGTTGCTCAGGTTGAGCTTGGGCACATCGGGCGTGGCGGCCAGCTCGTCGAGCTCGGCCGCGGTCATCCCCACGCGCACGCGGCCGCCCAGGATGCCGATCGTGGCGGGCACCGCACCGGCCGCGGTCACCGCGGCCTCCATGTCATGCGCCACCTGCACGCCCTCGGGCGCGGGCAGGCCGTGCGTGACCACCGTGGTCTCGAGCGCGACCACACCGCGATGCGCGGCCAGCGCGCGCGTGACTTCGGGGGCGAGTTGCCAACGGGCGTCGTTCATGACTGCTCCTCCAACTGCGACCATGCCGAGAGCAGTGCTTCTGCCCGCGCGCGCGTCGCGTCCAAGAGTCCGGAAGGGCCCACGCCGGCGATGGCGAAGCCCGCGGTGACCGCGGCGCGCTTGAGCGCGTCCTCGGCCGGGAGTCCCGAGAGCATGGCGGTGACGAACCCCGCCATGAAGGCATCGCCCGCGCCCGTGGGTTCCACGGTCGCCGGCGTGAGTGAGGGCCACTCATGCAGCCGCTGCGCGTGCGCGTCGTACATGACGCCGCCGGCGGCACCGCGTTTGGCGAACACGTAGTGCAGCCGGCCGCCGGCGAGCGAGGCCAGCACGCGCTGCGGTTCGTCGGCCACACCCGGTAGCAGCAACTCATCTTCACTGGGGAAGAACGCATCCACGTGCGCCAACAGTTCGCGCCACGCACCCAGCGTCTCGGGCGTGACCAGCACGTAGGGATCGACCGAGATGAACGCCGGCGCGCCGGGCTGTTCCCAGCTGCGGATCGCGTGCACGAGCGCGGTCTGCGTGGCGAGCGGCATGGGCGCCAGGTGGAACGCGCGCGCCGCTCTCCACGCCAGCGGGATGTCGCCGGGCACGGGCGACACGTCCGCGTGCGAGGGGCAGCCCAACCGGTGGATCACGCGCCGCAGGTGGTGTTCGTAGAGCAGCCACGTGCGGATGCCGGGGCCATCGAGCCGGCGGATCCCGTCGAGCAGCACACCGCGGCCGCGTAGTTCGGTGAGCATGCTCTCGGGGTAGTCGTTCCCCTGCACGCTCACGCAGCCGGTGCGCGCGTCCCACAACACGGCCGCGAGCGACGAGTAGAGCATCGCGCCACCGGCCTGGCCCAGGCGCGTGGAGCCGTCGGCGTACACGATGTCGTCCACGAGCAGGTTGCCGAGCAGCACGAGCTCGGGCGTGGTCGCGGCGTCCGGCATGCGGCTCAAGTGCGCGGCAATGCGGCGAAGGCCGCGACCAGCGCGCGCAGCGCCTCGGGGTCGAGCGGGTTCGACCACACCCCGCCCTGCTTCACCGACGAACCCACGATGAACCCCTGCGCGGCCGCGTACTGCGCCAGATTCGCGGCCGTGAGGCCCGAACCCACCAGCACCGGCAGCGCGCTCGCGTCCACGGCTTCGCGCACGTCGCCGGCCGAAGCGGCCGCACCGGTGGCGGTGCCGGTCACGATGACGCCGTCGGCCAGGAAGAACTCGGCCGCCCGTGTGGTCTCGGCCAGCGACACGTCGGCGGTGAGGGCGTGCGAGCTGTGCTTCTTCTTGATGTCCGCGAACACGCGCACCCGTTCGGCGCCGATGCTCCGCCGGTAGCGCAACAGATCGCCGGCGCAGGATTCGATGAGCCCTTCGTCCGCCACGTGTGCGTACACGAAGCCTTCCACGCGCACGAACTCCGCGCCGGCCGCGTGCGCCACCGCCATGGCCTCGCGGTTGGCCCCGGCCAGCACCTGCACGCCCAGCGGCAGTCCGGTCTCGCGCTTGATATCGCGGCCGATCACCGCCATGGCCGCCGTGACCTCGGGGCCGACGCCGCCCTTCACGTACGGACGGTCGTGCATGTTCTCGATGGCGATGGCGGTGAAGCCGGCGTCGCGATAGGCGCGCGCCTCGGCCAGTGCGAGCGCAGCCAGCTTCTCGACCGAATGGTGCGCGGCGGGCGTGCCCGGCAACGCACCCACGTGCACCATGCCGATGAGCGCGCGCGGCGCGCCGAACAGCTGGGCGAAGGCCTGAACAGGGGTCATGGTGGGCAGCGTAAGGGCGGCCATGCACCGCGTGCAATCCGCGCCGACGACGCGGTATCGTGGCCATCTGGGATCCCGTGCCACCTTCGAGGAGCCGAACATGAACAAGACCGCGACCCGCACGCACACCACCGGTGGGATCCTGTTCCTGCTCACCGGTGTCGCGCACACGATCGGGCAGTTCGCGCCCTTGCCGATGGACCCCGGCAGCATCGCGGTCGAGAGTGCGATGAAGGGGTTCGTGATCCCCGGCCAGGGCTTCACGTACTGGAACGTCATGCAGTGCTGGGGCGCGCTCTATGGCGGCATGACGTTCCTGTTCGGTGCGCTCCTACTGGCGGTGGGCCACTGGACCGACCACGATCCGCGCGGACACCGGGTCACAGCGCTCACCGGCGGCATCGCAGCCGTACTGCAAGCCGCGGTCGCGCTCGCCTGCCACACTCCGCCACCGGCGTTCTTCATGATTCCCGCCGCGATCCTGTTCGCCATCTCGGCGGCGAAGGGCCGCGCATGAGCGCTGCGCGCGTTGCCGGCTTGCTGCTCGCCGCCCTGCTGGCGGCCGCACCGGCCGGCGCCGCGGGCCCCTTCACGGTGGTGCTCGGCACCGCGCAGGATGGCGGCGTGCCGCAGGCCGGCTGCACCAAGGCGTGTTGCGCTCACGGCCGTCACGAAGCGGTCTCTTCGCTCGCGTTGGTGGATCCCGCGTCGCGCCAGTGGTGGTGGTTCGACGCCACGCCTGACGCGGGCGAACAACTCGCACGACTGCGCGCGCTGGCCCCCACCTGCACGCTCGCCGGCGTGTTCGTGACGCACGCGCACATCGGGCACTACACCGGGCTCATGCACTTCGGCCGGGAGGTCATGGGCACGCACGACATGCCCGTATGGGCCATGCCGCGCCTGCGCGACTACCTCGCCACGAACGGCCCGTGGAGCCAGCTCGTGCGCCTGCGCAACATCGTGCTGCAGCCGCTCGCCGCCGACTCCACGGTGACGCTCGGCGACTCGCTGCGCGTGACGCCGTTCCGCGTGCCGCACCGCGACGAGTACTCCGAGACCGTGGGCTTTCGCATCGAGGGGCCACGCGGCGTGACCGTGTACCTGCCCGACATCGACAAGTGGGAGCGCTGGGATCGCAGCATCGACGACGTCATCGCCGACGCCACCACGGCCTACCTGGACGGCACGTTCTTCGACGCCGCCGAACTGCCCGGCCGCGACATGCGCGAGATCCCGCATCCGTTCATCGTGGAGAGCCTGGCACGCTTCGCCACACTGCCGCCGGCAGCGCGCGCACGTGTGCGCTTCATCCACCTGAACCACACCAATCGCGCGGCACTCGCCGGCAGCCGCGAACGCCGTCAGGTCGAAGCCGCCGGCGCGCACGTGGCGGTGACCGGCGAGCAGCGCGAGCTGTAGCAAGGCGCAGCGCGAGCTGTAGCCAGGCGCAGCGCGAGCTGGAGCCAGGCGCAGCGCGAGCTGGAGCCCTGTCTCTTATA
>JBEBGT010000541.1:0-2936 GCA_040081365.1 Candidatus Eiseniibacteriota bacterium
GGGCCACCGAACTGCCCACCTCGAACTCATGTGGCCAGTTCACACGCGCTGGCGCGTGCAGTTTGGCCACATGGCCAGTTCGTGGGCAGTCGGCGTGCTGTGCGGCCACCGGATCGCCCACCCGGAATGCATGTGGGCAGTTCACGGGCCGCGCGGCCCCCGAACTGCCCACCCGGATTCCACATGGCCAGTTCATCCGCGGCGCCGCGGATAGCCGAAGGCCCCCGGGAGGTGTCCCAGGGGCCTTCGTGGTGCTTCGATCGGCGTCTGTTACGCCGGCCGCGGACTCGGTTCCCCGAAGCCCTCCGGGCTGCCGCCCTCGTCCGTACGCGTCACCGGTGCGGTTGCACTCGGCGGCGGAGCGTCGAGGTCGGCGTACTTGGGCGGCGGCTCCAGCGTCTCGCCGCGCAGCACGCGGTCCATCTGGTCGCCGTCGATCGTCTCGCGCTCGAGCAGCGTGTTGGCCAGCAGGTGCAGCTTGTCGATGTTCTCTTTGAGCAACTGCAAGGCTTTCGCGTGTGCGCGCTCGATGATGTCGCGCACCTCGGTGTCGATCACCAGCGCGGTCTGCTCGCTGTAGTCCTTGCTGCTCGTGATCTCCTTGCCGAGGAACACCATGTCTTCGCGCTTGCCGAACGTGAGCGGGCCCAGCTTGTCGCTCATGCCGAAGCGCGTGACCATGCTGCGCGCGATGTTCGTGGACTGCTCGAGGTCGCCCGCCGCGCCCGTGGTGAGGTGCTCGAACACCAGCAACTCGGCGGCGCGGCCGCCCATGGCGTGGCACAGCCGGTCTTCCAACTGCTTCTTGGAATGATTGTGGCGTTCCTCCGACGGCGCGTACGCGGTCACACCCAGCGCACGGCCGCGCGGGATGATCGTGATCTTGGTCACGGGGTCGGAGCCCGGGATCAGCCACGCCACCAGCGCGTGGCCGGCCTCGTGGTACGCCGTGGTCTTGCGCTCGATCTCGGTCATGACCAAGCTGCGGCGCTCGAGCCCGAGCGTCACCTTGTCCTTGGCGTCACTGAAGTCTCGCAGCGAGATCTTCTTGTGATTGCGCCGCGCGGCGAGCAGCGCGGCCTCGTTGGCGATGTTCGCCAGGTCGGCGCCCGACATGCCGGGTGTTTCGCGGGCGATCAGCTTGAGATCGACATCTTCGCCCAACGGCAGCTTGCGCGTGTGCACCTTCAGGATGCCCTCGCGGCCGCGCACATCGGGCCAGTCCACCACGATCTGCCGGTCGAAGCGGCCCGGACGCATGAGCGCCGGGTCCAGCACGTCGGGGCGGTTCGTGGCGGCGATGATGATGACGCCTTCATTCGACTCGAAGCCGTCCATCTCGACCAGCAGCTGGTTCAGAGTCTGCTCACGCTCGTCGTGACCGCCGCCCAGGCCCGCACCACGGTGCCGGCCCACGGCGTCGATCTCGTCGATGAACAGAATGCAGGGTGCGTTGCGCTTGCCCTGCTCGAACAGGTCGCGCACGCGCGAAGCGCCGACACCGACGAACATCTCGACGAAGTCCGAGCCCGACATGCTGAAGAACGGCACGCCGGCTTCGCCGGCCACGGCCTTCGCGAGCAGCGTCTTGCCCGAGCCCGGGGGGCCCAGCAGGAGCGCGCCCTTGGGGATGCGGCCGCCCAGGCGCTGGAACTTCTGGGGCTCTTTGAGGAACTCGATGATCTCCTGCAGCTCCTGCTTGGCCTCGTCGCAGCCGGCCACGTCCTTGAACGTGACGCGCGTCTGCGACTCCATGAGCACGCGCGCCTTGCTCTTGCCGAAGCGCATGGCGGCCGAACCGCCGCTCTGCATCTGGCGCAGCATGAACATCCAGGCCACCAAGAACAGCAGCAGCGGCAGCCACGTGAACAGCACCGACAGCCAGTTGATACCCGGCGCCTGCACGGTGATCTGCGCGTTCGGGTTGGCCTGGCGCGACTTGTCGGCCAACAGCGCGCCATCGCCCAGGAAGTTCGTCTTGAACGACTTGATGCTCACGCTGCGGCCCGCCACGGTCTCGGTGGCCTCCGCGCGCAGCTCGCCCAGCACCGTGCGCGTCTCCTCGACGAACGTGGCGCGCTCGATGTTGCCCTTTTCGACTTCCTGCACGAAGCGCGTGTAGGGGATGTCGATGCGCTGCGTGGTCAGCAGGTTGCCCGCGTACATGCGGTACGCGACCAGCGCCAGCAGCAGCACGAGCGCCCAGAACGCCATGGTGCGGAACGGCCGGCCGGGCGGCGAGGGCAGCTGCGGACCACGCCCGCCCTTGTCACCGCGCGGAGCGCGGCGGCCACCGTCGTCGTCACCATCCCTGTGGAAGATGTTCACGCTTCTACGCCTCCTGGAGAACGCCCACATAGGGCAGATTGCGGTAGCGCTCGGCGGCATCCATGCCGTAACCGATCACGAACTCGTCCCCGATCGTCCATCCCTTGTAGTCCACCGGCACCGGGATCTTCCGGCACGGGAGCTTGTCGAGCAGCGTCGCCACTTGGATGCTGGCAGCGCCACGGGATGCGAGAAGTTCAAGGATGAACTGTACGCTCCGCCCGGAATCCACGACTCCTTCACAAAGCACGACATGCCGGCCCGTGATGTCGGACCGCAGGTCCATGATCAACTGCACGTTACCGCTCGACACCGTGCCGTGCCCGTAGCTGGCCACCGCCAGGAAGTCCATCTCGAGGTCGTCGAGCGGCGTGGCGCGGGCCAGGTCCATCTGGAACATGCAGGCGCCCTTCAAGACGCCCACGAACAGCGGTGACTTCCCGGCAAGGTCCTTGGCCAGCTCGATGCCCATCTCGCGCACGCGCGCCTGGATCTGTTCGGCGGTGAACAGCACGCGGATGGTCGGGTCGGTCTGGACGCTGGGGCGGGAGTCGGGCATGGGGGCTCCTGTCGGGGCGCCGGGTTCGGCGGCGTGCGGGCTTGAGGGT
>JBEBGT010000542.1:0-2929 GCA_040081365.1 Candidatus Eiseniibacteriota bacterium
GCATGGTGCAGCCGCATCAGGGTTATAACGGCGAGCGCCTGCTCATGTGGCAGGCCGGCGCGCGCATGTTCCGCTCCGATCCGCTCACGGGCGTGGGGCTCGAGGACCTGCACGCGGTCTACCCGCGCTTCAAGTCGCCCGAGGCCACCGAGGCGATCGGCCATCTGCACAATGCCTACGTGCAGGTGGCGGCCACCATGGGACTCGTGGGGCTCGCCGGCTTCGGCGTGCTGCTGGCCACGCTGCTGCGCACGGTCACGGCCGGCGTGGCGTGGGGCCGCGCGCTGCCGGCGCGGCTGCGCGCGGGCGGGCTCGGCCTGGGCGTGCAGTTGGGCGTCACCGCGGCCGTGCTCGGCATGATGGTGGCCGGCGCGTTCGAGTGGAACTTCGGCGACGAGGAACTGCTCTACCACCTCTACCTGCTGGCCGGGCTGGCGTGGGGCGCGAGCCACTGGCGCGCACCGGCGAACGACGCGGCGGGCCCCGACGTCGGGCTCGCGCGCTGGACACGGCACTGGCCGCGCTTCCGCGGCTCGCACCGCATGATCGAGCCGCTGCGCTTGTGGTGCGCGCGGCTTTACGCCGGGCGGCCCGACCGCTGGATCGTGATCGACGACTTCCAGGGCGCGCTGCGCATGAAGCTCGACCGCGCCGCGTACATGAGCAGCATCACGTACTGGCGCGGTATCCACTCATACAGCGAGGCGGCGATCATCCGGAGCTTCCTGCCCGAGGACGGCGTGTTCGTGGACGTGGGTGCGAACCAGGGCGAGCTCACGCTGGTCGCGGCGCACCGCGCGCGGCGCGGGCACGTGCATGCGTTCGAGCCGGTGCCGCAGTGGCACGCGCTTTTGTCCGAGAACGTGGCGCTCAACGCGTTCCCGCACGTCACGCTGGTGCAGGCCGCGCTGGCCGAGGCCGAGGGCGAGTTCGAGATGTTCACCACGGCGGCCGGCGGCGCGGGCGACTTCAACGAGGGCCTGTCGTCGTTCCATCGCAGCGACATCCGCACCGAGTCCGTGGGGCGCTTCCCCACGCTCACGTTGGACGGCTACGCGGCGCGCGCGGGACTCACGCGGCTCGACCTGCTCAAGATCGACGTTGAAGGCGCCGAGCAGGCCGTGCTGCGGGGCGCCTCGCAGGTGCTGGCGCGCTTCAAGCCCATGCTGATCCTGGAGCTCAACGAGGAGACGTTCACGAGCGCCGGCTTCTCGGGTGCCTCGCTCGCCGCCCACCTGCGCGGGCTCGGCTACCAGTTGTCGCTCGTCGATCCCTTCGGGCGCATCACGCCGCTGGCGGCGGACGCCAGCCGGGTCACCGCCTTCGGGACGCTGTTCGCACGCCATGAGAACCACCGCTGACGCCGCCGGCGTGCTGGCGCTCAAGGCCGGCTCGGCGGTGCTGCAGTTCCTGCTGTTGATCCTCACCGCGCGCTGGTTCGGCGTCGAGGCGCGCGGCGACATCGCGCTGTTCAATGCCGCGGTGAATCTGGTGGTGCTGGTGGCGGGCTTCACCGGCGGGTCGTCGATCGTGTTCCTGGCCGCACGCGAGCGCTCGCGCGCGTTCCTGCGCCGCGTGTTGCTCGCCAGCTACGGCTTCTGCGTGCTGGTGCCGGTGGCGCTGGGTGCGGGTGCCCAGGCGCTGGGTCATCCGCTGGGGCACGATCCGCTGAACATCGTGATCGTGGCCGCCTTGAACGCCATGCTCATGGTAAACGTGTGCGTGCTGCTGTCGGGACGCGCGGTGTGGCAGGCCACGCTGGTGGAGTTCCTGCGGCCGGCGTTCCTGCTGGCGGCGGTGTGGGCATTGGTGCTGGCGCGCGGCGCGAGCGGGGTGACCGACCTGTTCCGCGTCTGGAGCGTGGCCGCCGCCGTGGCGTTCGTGGTGTCGCTGCCGTTCGTGTTCGCGCATGCCGCACGGCTCGAGGCCTCGCCGGCGCAGGAGGCACCCGGGTTCGCCACGGTGATCCGGCAGTTGCTGGGGCTGGGGTTCGTGGCACAGGCCTCGAACCTGGTGCAGTTCCTCAACTATCGCGGGCTGTTCTTCGCACTCGAGCGCCATGCGGGTCTGGCGGCGGTCGGCGTGTTCTCGACCGCCGTGTCGCTGGCGGAGGTCCTGTGGATCCCCGCCAACAGTCTGGCCGCCATGACACTCAACCGCGTCTCGCGCACCGCCGGTGACGCCGGTACGCGCGACTGGGTGCTCGTCATGCTGCGGCTCACACTCATGATCATGCTCGTGGCGGGCGTGGCGGCCATGGTCGTGCCGGTGGACGGCATCACGCTGCTGCTGGGCCGCGACTTCGCGCATGTGCGCGATCAGTTGGTGCGGCTGCTGCCCGGCGTGGTCGCGACCGGCGTGGGGCTGATCGCCAGCGCCTATCACGCGGGCCACGGCCGCTACGCGCGCAACCTGCTGGCCGCATGCGCCGGGCTTGCGCTCACGGCGGTGGGGTTCGTGTGGCTGGTGCCCGCGGGCGGCGCGCCCGGCGCGCTGCTGGCCATGAACCTGTCGTACCTCGCCACGAGTGCAGTGCTGCTGGTGGGTCTCATGCGCCAGGAGCGCGTGCGCTTCGGCGAACTCGTACCGCGGTGGTCGGACCTGCGCCGCGCGCGGACGAGTGGCTCATGAACGTGTTCTACATCCCGTCGTGGTATCCCGAGCCGCGACGCGGGCTCTTGAACGGCGTGTTCTTCGCCGAGACCGCGCAGGCCATCGCGGCGGCCGACGCGAGCGTGCAGCTGCATGTGAGCCGCTGGGGGCAGGGCGAGCGCGAGCTGTCGTCTGCGCGGCTGCGACAGTGGTGGCGCGATCGCCGCGCGCTCGGCGTGGCCACGGCGGGGCGGGTGGCGTTGCGCGCGAACCTGATCGAGTGGACCACGCCGGCGTGGTCGTGGCGCTACGAGATCGCGCGCGGCAACCTCGAGGG
>JBEBGT010000070.1:0-10992 GCA_040081365.1 Candidatus Eiseniibacteriota bacterium
GGTCACGTTGAGCGTGGTGCGGCACATGTCGAGCAGGCGATCGACGCCGAGGATCATGCCGATGCCTTCCACCGGCACACCGACCATCCCGAGGATCATGGCGACCACGGGCAGCGAGCCCGCGGGCACGCCCGCGGTGCCGATGCCGCCCAGGATGCAGATGAACACCACCGTGAACTGCTGCGACAGCGACAGCGCCACGCCGTAGAACTGCGCCAGGAACAGCACGGTGACGCCTTCGAACAGCGCGGTGCCGTTCTGGTTGGCCGTGGAACCGATGGTGAGCACGAAGCGGCTCACGTGGCTCGGCAGCTGGAGCTCGCGTTCGGCCACGGCCAGCGACGTGGGTAGCGTGGCGTTGCTGGACGCGGTCGAGAACGCGGTGAGCATGGCCTCGCGGATGCCGCGGAAGAACACCAGCGGGTTCATGCCGCCGAACCACGACACGCTGGCCGAGTACACCACGAACTGCTGGATCGCGAGCGCGGCGATCACGCAGAACACGTACGCGCCCAGTTGCTTCAGGACGTCGTAGCCGAGCCGCGCGGTGAGCGTGAACGTGAGGCAGGCCACGCCCAACGGTGCCAGCCGGATCACCATCTCGAGCAGCTTCATGGCGACCTCGTAGAGGCCCTGCACGGCCTCCTCGAAGCGGCGCGCGTATTCGGTGCGCGTGGCGGCGATGCCCGCGCCCAGCAGCAGCGCGAACACCATGACCGCCAGCATGTCGCCCTCGGACATCGCCCGGACGATGTTGTTGGGCACCAGATTCACGATGAAGTCCACGCCCGTCGCACTGGCGTTGGCCGCGGGCGGCGGTGCGGCCGAGGCCTGTGCCAGCAGCCGCTGCTTGAGTTCGGGCGACAGGCCGCGGCCCGGCTGCAGCAGGTTCACCATGCCGACGCCGATCAGCACGGCGACCGTGCTCACGACCACCGTGTAGACCAGCGTCTTGAGCCCGATGCGGCCCAGGGCCTTCAAGTCGCCGAGCCCGGACACGCCGAGCGCCAGCGCCGAGACGATGAGCGGCAGCACGAGCACGAACAGCAGGCGCAGGAAGATCTTGCCCGCGGGCTCGGTGACCAGCTTCACGAACTGCTGCAGCCCGGCCGCGTCGCCCCACACCATGTGCGCGACGACGCCGAGCAGCATGCCGGTGGCGAGGCCGGCGAGCATGCGATAGCTGTGGTGGAATCTCATGGCGCGGGAGTATCGGGGGCCCGACCCAGCGGGCGCAATGGCGAAAGCACGTGCCGGAACCAGGCCGTGCCTCGTGGGTAGTGGGGGAGTACGCTGCGCTCGAGGAGGCCGTTCCCACCATGCGCCGATCGCACTGCCTCATGCTCGTCTTGGCTTGTGCCCTGCTCTCGCCCCCATCGGCGAGCGCGCAGGTCGTGCCGCCCGGCTATCGAGTGGAGACGTTCGCCACCGGGCTCGATGCGCCGTGCGCGTTCGAGTTCATGCCCGACGGTGGCGTGCTGTTCACCGAGCAGAACACGGGGACTGTGCGGCTGGTGTTCGCGGGCGGCGGGGCGCAGAGCGCGCCCGTGATCGCGATCGCGGGCGTCGCGACCGGTGGGGAGCGCGGGCTGCTCGGGATCGCACTCGATCCCCAGTTCCCCAGCCGGCCCTACCTGTACGTGCTGCACAGCGCGAGTGCACCGTCGCGGACGCGCATCGCGCGCTACACGCTGAACGCCGATGCGCACGCCGGCGGCGCCGACCTCGCGGCCGATGCCGCGAGCCGGCTGGACCTGCTGGACGCGATCCCCGATGCAGCCTCGAACCACAATGGCGGGACGCTGCGGTTCGCTTCCGACGGCACACTGATCGCTTCGCTCGGCGACGACGCCGTACCGTGCGGCGCGCAGGACAGCACCGGGCTGCGCGGGGTGATCCTGCGCATGGCGGTGAACACGCTGGGTAACGGGCCGGGCGTGGCGTCGATCGCGCAGCTCGCGCCGCTCGACAACCCCTACGCCGCATCGCCGGACTCCAATGCGCGGCTGGTGCTCGCGCGTGGACTGCGGAACCCGTTCCGAGTGCAGGCGGATCCGTCTCTGCCGTGGGTCATGATCGGCGACGTCGGCGACACGCAACGCGAGGAGTTCGACCTGCTGGCGCTGCCCTCGGCGATCACGCTGCCGTTCGGCATGGCGCGCGCGGGCGCGAACTTCGGCTGGCCGTATCGCGAGGGCGTGGTGGCGGGCTCGCGCGCCGGGGGCTGTCCGCCGGCACCGGCCGCGTTGGCCGGGCCGGCGTTCGACTACGACCGCACGTCGTTCTCGTCCGGGGCCGCGATCATCGCGGCCGGCTATGTGCCTTCGATCGTCACCGTGAGCATCGGCATCCAGCCCGCCCCGTCGCTGCCAGCCGGCATGTACTTCAGTGACTACTACACCGGCGCGCTCACACGACTCGACATCCCAGCGGGTGGCGCAGCGTGGGAGATCGCGCCTGCGGTGCCGGGCCAGCCGAGCGCCGAGCACTTCGCCGAAGGCTTCAAGGCCGTGGCCGACTGGCGCGTGCGCGGCACCGAGCTCTGGTTCGTGCGGCAGTCCGTGAACTTCGTTGCGAACACCGGCGCGATCGGCCGCCTGGCCGCCGACGCCCTGCCGCCTCCGCCGCCACCTTCGCCGCCCACACGGCCGCGCCTGGTGATGCTCGGGATGCCGGCGCTGGGGCAGGCCGAGTTCCTGGTCGTCGACGATTCCACGCCGCCATTGCGCCTGGACATCCTGGATGCGCGCGGGCGGCAGCTGCGGCACTACGACACCGGCGCGTTCGGCCGCGCACCCGAGGGCCTGCGGCTGACGTGGGACGGCCTCGATGACGACGGCGCCAAGGCGGGGCCGGGCGTGTACTGGGCCCGGCTCACGACGGGCGGGGGCAGTCGCACGGCCCGCGTGGTGCTGTTGCGGTAGCCCCGCGGGCCCGCTGCGCCGGGTTGTCGGCTTGCGCTACACTGCCGCCATTCCCATTTCCAGACCGCGCCACGGCCGCGTGCCCGGCGCCTGTCGTTCCCCATGCCGGAGGCACCATGTCCGCCACGCTCACGGGCCGCATCGCGCCGGTCGAAGCCGCGAAGCTCCCCACGTACTCGCCGACCACGTACCTCGACTACAGCCAGCCTGCACACCGCGCCTCGTACGAAGCGGCGATCGCCAAGGTGCGCGCCACGGCCGGCACCGAGTATCCGCTGGTGATCGGTGGCGAGCGCCTGAAGGGCTCGAAGACGTTCGACTCCACCAACCCGTCCAAGCCGTCCGAAGTGCTGGGTAAGTTCCAGTCCGGCACCAAGGAGCAGGCGACGCAGGCGGTGGACGTGGCGTTCGAGACGTTCAAGAGCTGGTCGCGCGTGCCGGCCGCCGAGCGCGCCGCCTATCTGGTGGAAGCCGCCAAGCGCATGAAGGAGCGGCGCAACGAGTTCTCGGCGTGGATGACGCTCGAGATCGGCAAGAGCTGGAACGAGGCCGACGCCGACACCGCCGAGGCCATCGACTTCATGGAGTTCTACGCGCGCGAGATGCTGCGCTACAACGAGCCGCAGCCGCTGGTGCAGATGCCGGGCGAGAAGGACACCATGGTGTATCTGCCGTTGGGCGTGGGCGCCGTGATCCCGCCGTGGAACTTCCCGCTCGCGATCTGCGTGGGCATGGCCACGGCCGCGATCGTCGCGGGCAACACGGTGGTGCTGAAGCCGGCCAGCGACACGCCGGGCATCGCGTGGCAGTTCTTCGCGCTCATGGAAGAGGTAGGGCTGCCGGCCGGCGTGCTCAACTTCATCACGGGGGACGGCAGCGTGGTGGGTGACCAGATCGTGCGTCACGCCAAGACGCGCTTCGTGTCGTTCACGGGCTCCAAGGAAGTCGGCATCGGCATCAACAAGCTGGCCGCCGACGTGCAGCCGGGGCAACGGTGGCTCAAGCGCGTGGTGGCCGAGATGGGCGGCAAGGACGGCATCGTGATCGACGACGAGGCCGATCTCGACGCGGCCGCGCTGGGCGTGGCGCAGAGCGCATTCGGCTTCGGCGGCCAGAAGTGCTCGGCGTGTTCGCGCGCCATCGTGGTCGATTCCGTGCACGACACGTTCGTGGCCAAGCTCATGCCGGCGATCACCAAGCTCATCACGCAGGGCGACCCGGCTGTGTACGGCACCTACCTGGGACCGGTCGCGAGCGAGCGCGCCATGAACACGATCTTGAAGTACATCGAGATCGGGAAGTCGGAAGGCAAGCTGCTCACGGGCGGCGGCCGCGTGGCGGGCGAGGCGGGCTGGTTCGTGCAGCCCACCGTGTTCGACGACATCGCCCCGACCGCACGCCTGGCGCAGGAGGAGATCTTCGGCCCGGTGCTGGCGATCATCCGCGCCAAGGACTACGACGACGCGCTCGCGATCGCGAACAACACCGAGTTCGGGCTCACCGGTGCCGTGTATTCCAAGAACCCCGCCAAGATCGCGCGCGCGCGCGACGAGTTCTTCGTGGGCAACCTGTACCTGAACCGCAAGTGCACCGGTGCCATGGTCGGCTGCCACCCGTTCGGCGGCTTCAACATGAGCGGCACCGACTCCAAGGCCGGCGGCCGCGACTATCTGCTGCTGTTCCTGCAGGCCAAGAGCATCGCGGAGAAGATCTCGTAGCCCACGTCGCGACGAAGCAAGAACGGCCGATGGCGTCATGCCATCGGCCGTTCGCTTGCGAGCTGAGGGCGTTCAACGGTAGTGCAGCTTGAGTGTCCCCCATGTGGTCGTGCGCGTCGGCACCACGATGCCCGAGCAGGCGTGGTTCCGGTGCGCCGTCTGGATGGCCTGGTCCGCGGCGTCGTTGTTCGTGACGGAGCAGTCGTAGTCGGCGGTCGGGTCGAAGTGTCCCAACTTGGCGGCGAACAGTGCGCCGTCGATGCCCGGGTCCACGATGCCGTTGCCGTCCTGATCCGGGGACGCCAGTGCGCGCACCGCGATGAGCACGCCGTTCGCGAAGACCTTCACGTCCGGGCCCGTTCCGCCCACGCGGGCCGGGAACGTCACGCGCCCATCGGCACCCGTGAACATGCGCAAGGTCATCGCCAATGGGTTGACCAGATAGGGGTCTCCTGGGACCGCCGGGCAGATGAACGTGCCGGGTGAGGCGCTGAAGTCCAGCACGACGGATACGCCATTGAGGTTGTTGTTGGCGAGGTCGCGCACGATGACCGTGAATGGCAGGTCGCCATTCGGGCACAGCACCATGCACGGGTCGACGTAGGAGAATGCGGCCGATGGCACACCGGCTCGGACGGGCTCGGCCGAGAGGGCAATGGCGGTCATGAGGCCAACGACGAGTAGCCAAGCGCGCATGCGGGACCTCCGGGAGGGTGGTGAGTGATGCTCGGGGGGGTGCGTGGAGTCTAGTCCCGGTGCCTGTCCGATTGAAGCGAATATGAAAAGCGCCCGGCCGCCTCGGACGGGCCGGAGCGGCGCGAGCTCGCGGGGGGCGGGCAGCGGCGGCTCGCCTTCGCTCGCGCAAGCCGGGAATCCCGGCGCGGCCGGCCTGGACCACGGTCGTACGAACGGCCGGTGGCACCATGCCATCGGCCGTTCGCTGATGAGCGGGCGCGTTGGGCGTCCGCATCGCCCCCCGGTGGGACCTGGGGAGCGTTGTCCAGCGAACGGCCGGTGACTCGAGTGCCGGCCGTTCGCCTGCCTGCGGTTCGGTGGCTCAGCGGTAGTGCAGCTTCACGGCACCCCAGGTGCTGCGCCGTGCCGGATCCACGAAGCCCCCGCAGGCTTGGGATTGGTGCTCGAAGAAGATCGTCTCGTCGGCGGCATCGACATGCCCGGAACAATCGAAGTCGGCGGCCGGGTCGGTGCCTCCGAGCCTGCCGTTGAACAGCGGTCCGTCGAGTCCGATGACGGTCGTCACCACGCCGTCGCCATCCTGATCGGGCGAGGCGAGCGCGTAGCTGCGGAACAGCACGCCATCGGCGAACAGCCGCACCGATCCCGCCGGGCCGGTGCCGCCCACATGCGCGGGGAACGTGATGCTGCCGGTCGCGTCGGTGAAGCCGCGGATCGTGCGCGCGCCCGGGTTCACGATCAGCCCGGGCGGCTGCACCGACACGCAGAGGTTTGCGAGCGGGCAGTTCGAGAAGTCGAGCACCACCGTGCTGCCGGTGATCGGGTTCGCGGCCAGGTCGCGGACGGTGACCACGAAGGACAAGTCGCCGAACGGGCACAGCGCGAGGCAATCCGGGACCGTGCTGTTGGCGGCCGAGGGCACCGCGCCATTCGCGGGTGTCGCAAGCGCGAGCAGTGCCAGGACCGCGACCGCGAACGGTGCGAGGATCCGCGCCGCATGCGATGGGAGTTCCGCGTGAGCAGGCGACTCATGTGCGCGAAGGTTCATGTCGACCTCCCGCGGTGCTGAGCACCGAAGGGGAGCGAGTCGCGAGCGGGGCGAGTGCGTGTCGCTCGTCCGGGCGACTGCTGCGAAGCGAGTGTAGCGCCATGCCCGGCACTCGCCGCAAGGGAATAGTCCCTGCGGACTCAGTCTTTCTTGCGCTTGCTGGCGGGCGCGGACCGGGGCACCGCCGACTTCGTCGCCGACGGCTTCGGGGCGGCTGTCCTCGCGGGCGGTTTGGAGCCCGCCGGGGCCTTGGGCTTGGCGGCGCGTGCTGGGCGCGCGGGCTTCCCGGCGGCGGTCGCCGGCGCCTCGGCCGCGATGCTCGTTCCCACGCGTTTCACGGCCCCGCCGCGCGGGCGCTTCCGGCTCTCGGCCAGGTGCGCGGCGAACTTCTCGTAGGGCAGCGCGTTCAGCACGTCGGCCTTGGTCAGCCCGGCGCGGCGTGCCTGGAACACGCCGTAGCGCAGCTGGTCGAGCTGCGCGGTGGCGTGCGCGTCGGTGTCGATCACGAATCGGCAGCCCTGCTCGTGCGCGATGCGTGCATTCACATCGGACAGGTCCAGCCGGTCGGGCGAGGCGTTGATCTCCATGGCGACACCGTTCGCGGCCGCCGCGGCCGCGACGCGCTCGACATCGAACGCCACCGGCTCGCGCGAGCCGATCAGCCGCCCGGTGGGATGCCCGAACGCATTCACGAGCGGGTGCGACACCGCGCGCAGCGCGCGCGCGGTGGCCACCTCGGGCGACTGCTCGAAGCGCGAGTGGATGGACACGATCACCCAGTCGAGCAGTGCCAGCGTGTCGTCGTCCAGGTCGAGCTCGCCGTCGGCCAGGATGTCGACCTCGAGCCCGTGCAGGATCGGCATGTCGGGGTGACGCTTGCGGGCCTCGGCGATCTCGGTGACGGACTTGCGCACGCGCGCGGCATCGAAGCCGTTGGCCATGGCGAGCGCCTTGGAGTGCTCGGTGATCGCCATGTACTGGTGCCCGCGCGCCTTCGCGGCGAGCACCATGTCGTCGATGGAATCGCGGCCGTCGCTGCGCGTGGTGTGCATGTGCAGGTCGGCGCGCAGGTCGTCGAGTTCTAGGAGCTTGGGCAGTGTACCGGCGCGGCTCAACCCGATCTCACCGCGCGACTCGCGCAACTCGGGCGGAATCCACGCCAGTCCGAGCGCGCGATACACTTCCTCCTCGGTGCGCGCGGCCACGGTCCGTTCGCCTTTCGTGAGCCCGTATTCATTGAGGCTCATACCCTTTTCGATGGCGAGCTTCCGCAGCTCGATGTTGTGTTCCTTGGAGCCCGTGAAGTACAGCAGCGCCGCGCCGAAGCTCTCGGCCGGCACCACACGCAGGTCGACCTGCAGCCCGATGCCGAGCCGCACGCTCGACTTGGTGTCGCCGCGGCCCAACACGTCGGCCACGGACTCGTGCGTGGTGAACGCCTGCATGATCTGCTCGGCATCGCCGCCGCACACCAGCAGGTCCAGATCGCCCACCGTCTCCTTGCGGCGGCGGAACGAGCCCGCCAGCTCCACCTGCTGCACGCCCTTCAACGCGCCGATGCGATCGGCCAGCGCGTGCGCCAGCGGCCAGGCGTTCGCGAGCAGCAGCCGGCCCGACCACGCGGCGGCGGTGGCCAGTGCCTTCAACACATTGATCTCGACCTTCTCGCCGAAGCCGGGCAGGTCGCGCAGCTGCCCGGCCTTGGCCGCGGCCTCGAGTGCGGCGCGCGTGCTGATCCCGAGCGTGTCGAACAGCGTCTTCACGCGCTTGGGGCCCAGGCCCTGCAACTCGGTGAACCCCACGACGTCGGCCGGATACTTCTGCAGCAGCTCATCGAGGATGGCGGTGCGGCCGGTCGCCACGAGCTCGCGGATGTTGAGCGCGATGCCCTTGCCGATGCCCGGCAGCGCTTCGAGCGCGCCGGGCGAGGGCGCGAGTGCGGCCAGCGCCTCGCCGTGCTCGCCCACCACGCGCGCGCCCTCTTTGTAGGCACGGACGCGGAACACGTTGGCGCCATCGATCTCGAGCAGTGTGCCGATGCGGGCAAGGGTGCGGGCGAGTTCGGCGTTGGTCATGGCAGTGCGTCCTCGAAGGATCGCGCGGGCCGCGTGGGGCACCGCGTGGGGATGGTCTCAGCCCTTGTGGCCGATGCGCTTCAGGAACGCGGCCTCGTCGATCACGGTGATGCCGAGCCGGCGCGCGTCGTCGAGCTTGGAGCCCGCGCCGGGGCCGGCCACCACGAGCGTGACCTTCTTCGACAGCGTGCCCGAGACGCGTGCGCCGTGGCGCTCGGCGAGCCGCTGCGCGTCGGGGCGCGGCATGGTCTCCAGACCGCCGGTGAACACCACCGTCTCGCCGTCCAGTACACGCGGCCCCTCGGGGCGCGCCTCGACCACCGGCTTGACGCCGGACTTCAAGAGCCGGTCGAGCACCCTCTTGTTGCGCGCGTTGGCGAAGAAGTGATGCGCGCTGGCCGCGACCTCGGGGCCGATGCCGTGGATGTGCTGGATGTCTTCCTCAGACGCGTCGCGCAGCTTGGCCAGCGAGCCGAAATGATCGGCCAGCAGGCGAGCGACGGTGTCGCCGACGTGCTCGATGCCGAGCGCGAACAGGAAGCGGTCGAGCCGCGGCGTCTTGCTGTTCTCGAGCGCGGCGATCAGGTTGTCGATGCTCTTCTGCGCGAAGCCCTCGAGCCCCACCAGATGCATGGGCGTGAGTTGGTAGAGATCGGCGAGGTCCTTGATGAGGCCTTTCTCGAGCAGCTGCTTCACGGTCTTCTCGCCGAGTCCCGCGATGTCCATGGCACCGCGCATGGTGAAGTGCACGATGTGGCGTTCGAGCTGTGCGGGGCAGGCGAGGCCGTTCGTGCACAGGTGAGCGGCACCCTCGCGCACGACCTCGGAGCCGCACACCGGGCACTTGCCCGGCAGCTCGAAGCGTTGGGTGCCCTTGGGGCGCTGGTCCAACAGCACCTCGACGACCTCGGGGATCACGTCGCCCGCACGGCGAACGCGCACGGTGTCGCCGATGCGCACGTCCTTGCGGTCGAGTTCGTCTTGATTGTGCAGCGTCGCACGGCTCACGGTGACGCCGCTCACGTCGACGGGCTTCAACTGTGCGACGGGCGTGAGCTTACCCGTGCGGCCCACCTGCACGACGATGTCCTGCACCTGCGTGACTTCCTCGCGCGGCGGGAACTTGTAAGCCACCGCCCAGCGCGGCGACCGCGAGCGCATGCCGAGCCGCGTCTGCGCTGCGCGGTCATCGACCTTGATCACCACGCCGTCGACTTCGTAGGGCAGCGCGTCGCGCTTGTCGCGAAGCCGTGCGTGGAACGCGAGCGCCTCGGCCAGCCCCTTGCAGCGCTGGACGTCGGACTCCACGTGGAAGCCCCAGGCGCGCAGCGAGTCGAGCATGGCCTGCTGCGTGGGGAAGGGGTGCGGCCCGCGCGCCGGGGCCGCGTAGCTCATGATGTCGTAGGCGAAGAAGTCGAGCTTGCGGCTGCCGGTGATCGAAACGTCCAACTGGCGTACGGTGCCGGCCGCGGCGTTGCGCGCGTTGGCGAACGGCTCGTCGCCGGCTTCGAGCAGGCGCTTGTTGAGCTCGGCGAACGCCGCCAGCGGGATCAGCACCTCACCGCGGATGGCCACGGTGCCGCGCGCGTTCGGGCCGTCGTCGCGCAGTTTCAGGGGAATCGCGCGGATCGTGCGCAGGTTCTCGGTCACGTCCTCGCCGACTTCGCCGTCGCCGCGCGTGGAGCCGCGCGTGAACACGCCGTCTTCGTACACCAGCTCGATCGAGAGCCCGTCGAACTTGGGCTCGGCCATGTAGGCGACTTCCTCGGCGAACAGCCCCTCGTCGAGCCCCAGGCCCTTCTTCACGCGCTCATCGAACTCGGTGACCTCGGACTCGTCCATGAGCGAGTCGAGGCTCAGCAGCGGCTTCACGTGCTTCACCTTCTTGAAGCCCTCGCGCAGGCCCCCCGAGACGCGCTGTGTGGGCGAGTCCGCCGTGCGCAGGTCGGGGTACTGCTCCTCGAGCTCTTTGAGCTCGCGCATGAGCTTGTCGTACGCGGCGTCCGACACGCTGGGCTTGTCGAGCACGTAGTAGCGATGGTCGTGCTCGCGGATCTCGTCGGCGAGCGTGGCGACGCGGGCCTTGGCTTCGGTCTTGGTCATGGCTTCCCCCCGGTGCGCGTGATGATGCGCGTGTAGTGTTCGGGGGTCAGTGGCATCACGGACAATCTTGAGTTGCGCACCAGTTCGGTGGTCTTCAAGACCGCGTCGGTGCGGAACTCGGACAGCGGCAGGCTCGTCGCGAACGCGCGCACGGGCTTCAAGTCGACCACCACGCGCTTGGCGTCACCCAGCTTGGGATCGGGGTAGGGACCCTTGGTGACCTCGGCCAGACCGACCACCGCCTTGTCGCCACCCGTGTGGTAGATCACCACGGTGTCGCCCTTGCTGATGGCGCGCAGGTGGATGAGCGCGGTGGCGTTGGACACGCCCTCCCAGACCACGTGCTTGTCGCGCACGAGGTCGGCGTAGGAGTATTCCGAGGGTTCGGTCTTCATCAGCCAGTAGGGCATGGGGGAGCGAAATTAGCC
>JBEBGT010000071.1:0-10988 GCA_040081365.1 Candidatus Eiseniibacteriota bacterium
CGGTGGACGACACCAAGAACGGCAAGCTCGAGGTCACGCACGGCCGCGTGGTGTTCGAGAACGGCGGGCTCGAGAGCATGGTGCCCGCGGGGCTCTGGTGCCCGCTCAGCGAGACGGGCGCGGGCGTGCCTCGGCGCTCGTACGCGAGCGATGAGTTCCTGGCGGCGATCGCGCTCACCGACAACATGCAGTGCCAGTCCGACGACCTGGCCGCGATCCTGGCGCAGGCCGAGGCGAGCGACGCGATCTCGCTGTGGCACCTGCTGCCGCGCGTGCAGGGCAACGCGCGTCGACAGGTGGCCGAACGCATGGCCTCGCTCATCGATGTGCCCTCCGACGTGGCGCTCGACCGTGTCCTGGCGCTGGACCCTGCCGCGCTCGCCGCATGGTGGGACGCGCTCGGCATGGGCTCTTACCAGGAGTGGCAGTCCCCCGGCAGGGGGCTCAAGAAGCTGCGCTAACGCTCGCGCCGCTTGCGGCGTCCTGTAGACTGACATCGCGCCGGAGCCAGCTGGCGCGGCAGCCCCGCAGCCCGGAGGTCCTCATGAAGACACTGCTTGACGTGATCGTGCTGCTCGCCGCGACCCTGGCGCCCCCTGCCCACGCAGGTGGTCTGCATGCCACCATCGAGGGCCCGGCCAAGGACGGCGTCACGTACACCGTGCGCGCCTTGGACTGCCCGGCCGGGGTCACGCTCAAGCCCTGGGTGTGTGCCGATGGCCTGGCCGACGGCAAGCTGCAGTACCTGCGGTTGAATCTGGAGCCCAGCGCCGTGAAGGGCGTGTACACGTTCAAGCGGACGTGGCCCAAGCGGGGCGACTGGATGATCCGCGTGAACCTGGGCGATCCGCCCCCGGGACCGGTGACGGTGGCCGCGGTGGGCCGCGATGGGCGTGTGCAGGAGAACCAGCTGTTCTGGAACACCTACGGCGTCCCGGAATGCCGAAAGGTCCTCGAGAAGCTCGCCAAGGAACAGGGCATCACGCTCGACGACGGCTGTTAGACTTCGCCTGAGTACAACAAAGGCGCGCCCGGAGCCTCACGGCTCCGGGCGCGCTTCGCGTTCGCGTCGAGCTCATGTCAGCGCTCGAGGCCGCCGAGGCGTGCGGCGCGATCATGCTGCCGCTCGACGTGCTGCAACGATCTCGGGGGCGAGCTCGCAATAGCGCGTTAACGCTCGCGCCGCTTGCAGCGTCCTGTACACTGAAGCCGCGCATGCCACCCTCGCGAGCGCGGCAGCACCGGAACCTGGAGGCCCACATGAAGCGACTGCTCGCCGCACTCGTCCTGCTCGCCACGACCCTTTCCGCCGCACATGCCGGTGGTGTGCACGCCAAGGTGGAAGGTCCGGCCAAGGACGGCGTCACGTACACCGTGCGCGCCATGGCCTGCTCACCCGAGATCCAGCTGGAACCGTGGGGGCACGCCGAAGGGCTGGTGGACGGCAAGCGCCAGACCGCGCTACTGCACCTGGAGCCCACGTCGGAGCACGGTGTGTACACGTTCAAGCGCGCGTGGTCCGAGAAGGGCGACTGGATGCTGCGCCTGAACCTGGGAGCTCCCCCGGCGCCCGCCACGGTCACGTCACTCCGCCGCGACGGCCGTGTGAAGGAGAACCACCTGTTCTGGAACACCGACGGCAGCCCGGAGTGCCAGAAGGCGTTGATCAAGATCGCCAAGGCGCAGGGCATCACGCTCGACGACGGCTGCTAGCCAGGACGGGGTACAAAAAGCAGCGCCCGGGGCCTTGCGGCTCCGGGCGCTTTTCTTGTGGCCGACGTGCGTGGGCTCAGCCCGCGAGTGCCGCCTTCACGAGGCGCGACACCAGGCTGCCGTCGACGCTGCCCTTGGGCACCTGCGCCATGACCGCGCCGATCACCTTGCCCATGTCCTTGGGGCCGGCCGCACCGGTGCTGGCCACGGCGGCCTTCACGATCTCGGCGACTTTGTCTTCGCTCATGAGCGCGGGCAGGAAGCGCTGCGTGATCTCGATCTCGCGCTCTTCCGACGCGTTCAAGTCGGCGCGCCCGATCTTGGTATTCGTCTCGATCGTCTCGCGCCGCTTCTTCACGTAGCGCTGCAGGATCTCGATCTCCTCGTCGCGGCTGAGCGTCGAGTCTTTGGGCTTCGCCGTCTTCGCTTCCATGAGCGCCGCCTTCAGCATGCGCACGGTGGACAGCGTGTCGGCGTCCTTGGCCTTCATGGCCGCGACCATCGCGGTCTGGATGCTCTCGGAGATGCTGGCTTCACTCATGGGGTGACGGCTCCCTTGGGCGGATCGCGGATCAGTGTGGGCGGGGCTTCCGATGGCCCGAACATAGCACGCGCCACGGCCCACGAGCCTCCCGGGCCCGGGCCGCGCAGACCGCAGTGCTAGCCGCCGCTCACCGCTGGGATGATGCTGACCTCGGCCCCATCGGGCACGGCCGTGGCGAGCCCGCCCGTGAACCGGATGCTCTCGTCGCCCACGAACAACTGCACGTGCGGCCGCACTTCGCCCGTCTCGGTGAGCACGCGATCGCGCACGGCCGGACACGCACGACCGAGCTCGGCGAGCACGTCGTCCACCGTGCCGGCCGGCATGTCGAGCGTGAGCCACACGCGCCCCTGCGTGAGCTCACGCAGGGGCGCGGGGATGCGAACGCGGATCGCCACGAGCTAACGGCCCCGGGCGACGCGCTTTTTGGCGGCTTTCTTGGCGGGCTTTTTCGCGGCCTTGTTCATGGCCTGCTTCGTGGCCTTTTTGGCACCCTTCTTCGCGGACTTCTTCACGGCCTGCTTGGCGGCTTTTTTCTTAGAGGCCTGCTTGGGCGCGGCCTTTGCACGCACCGGGGCACGCTTGGTGGCGGCCGGCTTGGCCTTCGCGGCACGTCCGCGCGGGATGCGCGCCTTGGCCGGGTCGCCCATGTAATACGCGCGCACCACCTGCACGGCGGGCAGGCCGTCGACCACCAGGTTCCACGACGCGCCGCCGTCGGGCGAGGCGTACACCTTGCCGCTGCGCGTGCCGAAGTACACGCCGGCCGGGTTCAACGCATCCACGCACAGCGCGTCTCGTAGCACGGTCTCGTGCGCGTTCTTCTGCGGCAGGCCGTTGGTGAGCGCCTCCCAGTGCTTGCCGCCGTCCAGTGTGCGGTACACGCGCATCTTGCCCTCGGGCGTGCAGCGGTACATGTCGGCTTCCAACGGCACGATGTACACCACTTCGGGATCGTGCGGGTGAATGGCCATGCAGAAGCCGAAGTCGCTGGGCACGCCGTTGGCGATGTCCTGCCACGAGTCGCCGCCGTTGTCCGAACGGTAGAGCCCCCAGTGGTTCTGCAGGAACAGCGTGTCGGGCCGCGCCGGATGCCGCACCACCTTATGCACGCACTGGCCGAATTCCGGATATTTATCCGGCATGAACTCGGCGCGCACGCCCACGTTGCGCGCTTCCCACGTGGCGCCGCCGTCGCGCGTGCGATACACGCCGCCGGTGGACATGGCCACCACGATCTCGTCGGCATTCGTGGGATGCGGCAGGATCGTGTGCAGGCACATGCCGCCGGCACCCGGCTGCCACTGGGCACGGTGCGGGTGCTCGTGCAGACCGCGCACCAGTTCCCAGTGCTCGCCGCGGTCGTGCGACACGAACAGTGAAGACGGCTCGACGCCGGCGTACAGCGTGCCGTTCTTGCCCGCGGGCACGATCTGCCAGATGCGCTTCAAGGACAGTCCGGTGTCCTCGGGGAACTTGATCACGCCCGTGGTGCCGTCGCTCCAGGTCTTGCCCAGGTCGTCGCTCATGCGCAGCGTGGTGCCGAAGAACGGGTTGTCGACGCTGGCGAACAAGCGTTCACCGCCGCGCGCGTCACGCGCCACGGAATAGATGGGCGAGCCCGGCATGAACGGTCCGCCCAGTTCCCACTGGTCGCGGCCGGGGTTCGAGGCGAACAGGAACAGCCCCTTGGCGGTGCCGACCATCAGCAGCACCTGATCCTGACGAACGCGCAGCTCTCGGGTCGCGGGCATCGAAAGCCTCCCAGTTGGATGGATGCGGGAATGCGCCGGGCAGGCTAGCACAGGGGCGGCTCGGTGCCCCCGGGGCGCGACCAGCGCGGCAGGGTGCCGCCCCGGGCGCGGGGTCTGGCGCGGGTCCGGCGCGCGCCCCGGCGCGGACCCCGGCGCATCGTGCGCGGGCGCGATTCGGCGTTCCCGCATGCACTTGACCGTCCGGGATGGGGTTCCTACGCTCCCCCGTCCGCAGAACACTACCTTCGGGAGGCAGCCGTGAATCGCGAGCAGCGTTTGGCCGAGTTGAAGCGCCGGCGTGAGGAATCCCTTGCTGGTGGTGGCGCCGACCGGGTGGCGAAGATTCACGCCAAGGGCCGGCTCACCGCCCGCGAGCGACTCGAACTGCTGTACGACACGGGTTCGTTCGTGGAAGTCGGCGCGTTCGCCACGCACCGCTGTGCGGACTTCGGCATGGCCGACAAGCGCATCACTGGCGACGGCGTGGTGGCCGGCTGGGGTCAGGTGGACGGGCGCTTGGTGTACGCGTTCGCCCAGGACTTCACCGTGTTCGGCGGCACCATGAGCGAGGCCAACGCCAAGAAGATCTGCGCGATCATGGATCTGGCGCTCGACAACGGCGCGCCGGTGGTGGGGCTCAACGATTCGGGCGGCGCGCGTATCCAGGAAGGCGTGGTGTCGCTGGGGGCCTACGCCGACGTGTTCCTGCGCAACACGCTCGCCTCGGGCGTGGTGCCGCAGATCTCGGCCGTCATGGGACCGTGCGCCGGCGGCGCGGTGTACTCCCCCGCCATCACCGACTTCACCATCATGGTGGAAGGCACGAGCCACATGTTCGTGACCGGCCCCGAGGTGATCAAGGCCGTGACGTCGGAAGACGTGACCATGGAAGATCTGGGCGGCGCGATGACGCACAATTCCAAGAGCGGCGTGGCGCACTTTGCCGCGCGCGACGACGCCGATGCGATCCGGCACGTGAAGCGGCTCTTGAGCTTCATGCCCAGCAACTGGGCCGAGGACCCGCCCAAGCGCGCCTGCACCGACCCGGTGGACCGCCGCGACGCCAAGCTGACCACGATCGTGCCCGAGTCCGCCGACAAGCCGTACGACATGAAAGAGCTCGTGCGCATGGTGGTGGACGACGGTGATTTCTTCGAAGTGCAGGAACACTTCGCCGGCAACGTGATCATCGGCTTTGCACGCCTGAACGGCCGCCCGGTGGGCATCGTGGGCAACCAGCCGCGCGTGCTGGCCGGCGTGCTGGATATTGATTCCAGCTGCAAGGCCGCGCGGTTCGTGCGGTTCTGCGACGCGTTCCAGATCCCGCTGATCACCTTTGAAGACGTCCCCGGCTTCCTGCCCGGCACGCGCCAGGAATGGGGCGGCATCATCCGGCATGGCGCCAAACTGCTGTATGCGTACTGCGAGGCCACGGTGCCCAAGCTGACGGTGGTGGTGCGCAAGGCCTATGGCGGCGCCTACGACGTCATGAGCAGCAAGCACATCCGCGGCGACTACAACGTGGCCTGGCCGAGCGCCGAGATGGCCGTGATGGGCGCCGACGGCGCAGTGAATATCCTGTACCGCGAAGAACTGGCTCGCGCGAAGGATGCGGTGGCCGAGCGCAAGCGCCTGGTCGCTGAGTACAACGACAAGTTCGCGTCACCCTGGGTGGCCGCCGAACTCGGCTACCTGGACGACGTCATCGAGCCCCAGGACACCCGGCCCAAGCTGATCGCCGCGCTCGAGATGCTGCGCAACAAGCGCCAGGAAAGCCCGAAGAAGAAGCACGGGAATCTGCCGTTGTAGGGCGAGGAAGGCGGCGTCCGGACGGTTTAGGAAACCGCTGCTCTATCCGTCTGAGCTACGGGGCCACGGGTCGGGGACTCTAGTGCATCCCTTGGAGTTGCGCGAGGCAGCTCTGGCACTTTCTAAGCTGCTCGCGTGTGTAGTGGCTACGGCCGCGGCTACGGGATCGACGTGGAATCGCTGGGCTCTACCCACATTGTGCGCACCCGGATCCCGCGTCGGTTGTGCTCATGTACCGACCACTTATACGAGTGATTGTTGTCAACGAACACGGTCAGCGTGTCCCGCCCCGCCCACTCTACGCGAACAGGCTCGACCTTGTACGAGTTCCAGAGTTCGGGACCCCGTTTACCAATCGCCGAGTCTCTGCCCGACTGAAGGTGGACGGCATAGCCGTACCCGACTGTCGCCCCTCCCTGATTGACCATGTAGTTGACCGCGAACTCGTCGCCTTGTGGCCTCTGCGTTCGGCGAACCTCCGAGAACTCCGGCTGATCGAACGACAGGAGCCAGAGCACGAGGGCCACTGACACAAGGCCACCGACCACCGCCACAATCGCGATACGCTTCATCGTGAGCCCGCGACTGCGTCCTTGACGTGAGCCATCCTCGCCGCCTCCCGCATCACCGCTTCGTCCGACAACTTCGCGTACCTCTGCGTCGTCGTGATGCTCGCGTGCCCCAGCACCTGTTGCAGCGCGGCCAGTGAGCCGCCCCGCTCCAGCCACGAACACGCGAAGCTGTGACGCATACGGTGCACGTGGAAGTCTTCGATGCCCGTCAACCGGCGCACGCGGGTCGCGAATGATCCCGGTGAGCCGGTCGCGTACGGCACCAAGCGACCGACACGGCCCCGGAGCTCGTCGGCAAGCTCCGGCGAGAGCGGCACCCGGCGCACGCGCTTCGACTTCGTGTGCGCCACTTCGAGGTATCGCTGATCGTCCCCCGAACCCGCCACGCGGACGCGCTTCACGTCCGATGCCTGGGCCCGGCACAACTCGCCCCAGCGAAGCCCGGTACCGAGTGCCAGGCGGCACACGAACCCGTAGGGCGCTTCCAGCGCGGCCACCTGCGCCGCTTCCTCGTCGGTCAGCCGATCCGGTGGCTGTTCCTGCAACCGGGGCAATATCCGGCGCGGGAACGGACTTCTCTCCACGAGCCCCGCGTCCTCGCACCAGCGGAACAGGCAGCGCACGTCCGACAGGATGTGCACGACGCTGCTGGCACTGAGCGTGAACCGTGACTCCAACCACAGGCGGAACGATCGCACGTCCTCACGACTGACCCGTTCGACGAGCATGTACCCGAAGAACGGTTCGATGTAAGCACGCACGCGCTGGGCCGCGAGCTTCTGGCCCCGCTCGTTCCGGGACGTGGCGATGTACGACTCCAACCAGCGCCCGCATGCGGCACTCACGCTGCCCGCCATGTTCGGCGAGATCGTGAGCCCGGCACCCAGAGCGCGGGCGTTGTCGCAGGCCTTCGCGTAGTCGGCACCGAGCGACACCCATCGCTCGCCACCGCCCCGGAAGAGCCGCATGTACCAGCCCGGCCGACCTTTCCTACGAAACATGCCCTTCGGCAGCTTCGGCATCTCAAGCCCCTTTCGGTGCAGAGGCCGATGCGAGCCGCAGGACGTCGCGTGCCGAATATAGTACGGACGAGCCGAAGCCGGGACAACGCGGGAGTGTGCCGGCGTCATCCATGCGTTGGATCTTCTTCGTGCTCACGCCCAGGTACGCACCCGCCTCGGGGCGGGTCAGGTTCGCGCCCTGAGCCAGCTTCTCGTGCGCCGAGGCCCGGAGTGTGGCAGCCGACGGCTTCGCCTTTGCTGCGGCTTCCAGCGCCTTCACACGCGCACTCAGCACGCGTGCTACCAAGGCATCAAGCGCCCTGAACCCGTTGTGCCCGCTCATGACGCCCTCCCGCTCAGCTCGCTGGAATAGAAGCCGCTCAACGGTCCGACGAGTGCGGCAGCTCGGGATGCAAGGTGGCCGTTCCAGTCCACGATCAGACCGCCCCGGTAACGGAACCCCATTTCGCCCCGGAAGAACCGCCGAAGGGAGCGCACCACGCGCGACTCGACCGCATGGGGGACGGTCTCGCCCTCGACCATCACGACCACGTCCGCGAGCACCGACAGCCGAACGCTCCGTGACCGGCCCCACCAGCGCCCCGCAGCCTCGACACCGGGCGGGAGCGACTTCTGGCGCGCCTTGCCGAGGTAGCGCCCGAGGTAGTGCCGCGCCGCACGCTCGCCACGGATCGCCTCGACCTTGACCGCGTGGCGGAGTGCCGCCTCGTCACCGAGCGCATCGGTCGCCCGGCACCACGCGACCACTGCGCGAGTCTCGTCCACGTCGCCCTCGCAGATGACGTGGTAGTGCACGACGCCCCGCTCCTGGAACTCCTGAATCCAGACGTAAGCGCCCAACTGTCGGCGCATGCTCGACAGGAAGCGGTTGAGGTCGCGCTTGCTGCGGCGCACGACACGCGCATTGCGTTCAGGCGCGTCCTCCCACGCCTCGCTCCGCGCGTGGTACGTGAGCGTGAGCAGTGACCGGAACTCGTTCGCGGCGCTGGCCGCGATCAACTCCAGCCGCTTCCGGCTCGCGTTCGAGAACGCCTTCACGCCTCCGCGTGTCGCATCCAGCGGACCGACGCGCTTGGGAATCTCCTCGACGCCATCATCCGACCACACTCGACGACGCCCGTCGCTGTGCAGATCGAAACCGCCCGCGAAGATGCGGAGCCCGTGTTCCTTCATGAGCATGACGAACCTCGATTCCATGATTGGGAGCGCCGTCACGGGCTGCCCGCGGCAAGACACACCGCGTGCCGTGTAGGCATGGAACTGCCGACTCGAAGATTGGCGGAGTCGGTGATGCGGGTGAGGAACCCGCTGAGATCAGGCGACGGAGCGTCGCCACACCGGCAAGAGGATGCCGGCAAGACCGCCAGTGCGGAGAAACCTATCGGCGCGGAGTGAGCCCGTCAATGCCGATTCCTCGGGCGGCAGACCCACGCCCGGTCGCTGTCCTCGCCTGTCCTCTGCTGTCCACTGGCTTTGAGTTATGTGTACTTAAGCCAAGAGGGATCTACTTCTTCCTTTTCGCTGGGCTCGACGCCCGACGACCCTTGGTCGTCCCACTGTTGGGCTTTCCAGCGCCACTCGGTGGCAGTACATCGGCAGGTGGGGAGGCCGACACGGCCTGGGTCTGCTGAGTCTCCTGCGACTTAGCGGCACCGAACGACCTGATGCTCGCAATCTGCGATTTCAGGCTCGACACGTCGACCACAACCGAGAGCCCCGGAAGGGACTCGCCCGTCAGCCGATTCGGAATGTAGGCGGAGACGACGCCAATGAGCGTAAGCGCGCCATTGCTCATGTTGAACGCCGGCCCACCACTCACGCCCTGAATCGCAACACCGTCAACCAGGTACCGTTCAAGCCCCACCGAGTAAAAACTTACTCGACCAGAGAAAAAGCACGGCCCATCACGCGACACTCCCGGATACCCGAGCCAAGCAATTTCGGACCCTACCGGCACGTACTTGTCGGGGGCAATGAGGTCAACCGGCGAGGCCTCAAGCCCGAGATCCTTCTTCGGGAATACCAGTGCGGCCGTGTCGCGCTCCCAGTTTGCTAGCACGGCCCGGTCCGCCGGCTTCAGAAAAACCGATCTTCCGCTGACGGCATGGGTCACGCGTACGGGTTGTTCCCAGAGATGAGCATGATCAAGGACGTGGGCCGCTGTGGCGATGCCGATCAAGTTCCCGCCGCCCGAGTTTCCAATAAAGAATCCGGTTCCTGACTTTGTCGGCGTGTCGATCTTCACAACATGCGCCATCATCGCTTTGGCGGCCTCAGACCAATGTTGCACGACTCCTCCTCAAAAGGATTACAGCGCTCGGTACCGATTCATCGCAACGCCTGAAGCCCCCTGCGCTTCGCGTCCAAGCGCTCTTTCCACTCGGCGAGGACATTCTGAGGAATGATTGCCGAGGAGCTGCTCGCACTGGGCGCCTTGCCCATCGCAAGAATTTCGCCTCGCGCGCGAGCGGCCTGTTCATGCAAGAGGAGGCTGCTCTCCACAAGCGCGCTCATCAGGGTAGTTTCGAACCACAGATGGCTGTGTTGCACGCAGGCGAACTCCTCGTCGGACACTACTAGATCCGCCCGAGACTTCGGATGGGTGATGCGATTCCTAATCGTGAACGCCCTTGTGAACATCGTCCATCCGGGCCGGTCTGAGCGGATGTCTAGCTCGGGCGTTGTGTCCTTTACGAACATCTTCAGCGCGAATTCGAAGCTCTCCGCTGTCGGGGCGAACTGCGGCCGGGCGTGGGGCCGGGCGTCCTTCCCAAGCGAGTAGTTCTCTTCCATGAGAAGTGCCGCCTCATCAATCGAGTACAGCCGAGGCTCCTTCTGCAGACGTGCGAGGCAGCGCTGTTTGAGGCCATACGTGTGCCCTTCAACGGCACTGGCGAACAGCCGCACGACAATGCGTCTGCTGTACGCCGTGTCAGACTCATAGAACGCTTCAAGCGCCCGCTCCACATCCTGGCTTAGTTCGTGAGCGTAGTCGTCTTGCGCCGACACCTCTCTCCTCCCTTCGCAGTCCATGGACCAGATGAGTCGGCTCCTAGTGCCCCATTGAGGTATCGCGGTTGAAGGAACCGATGCTCTGATCGTGGCTACGGTGGCTACGGTCTCAGCGGCCATTCAAGTCCAGCGCTGGCCAGTGTAGACCATGGACACGAAGCGCCTCAACGGGCTATCCCGAAGAGGCGCTTCGCATTGTGTTGCCGCGACGTCAGTTGGCTCGAACGGCCGTAAACGTTGATATTCGGCCCGACCGCTTTAGGAAGAATATGCTCTGCTGGTCGCGCTCGACAGCGTGACAGCAGCGCAAGCCGAACCATGCCTCCGGCTTATGCGGCCCGTTGAGCAGTGGCTTTTCGTTCGCCTCCACGGATTCGGCCCGGCGTTGGCTACGGTCCGGCGCTCCCGCAGTCGCTGCGACATGCTCGCGATGGGGCGGTCGACGAGTACGCGGCGGAGCCGCCGAGCTCGCACACCGCCGCGACGTTCATGGCGCGCCCCTCGATTTCCCGGGCGCCGTTCGATTGCTTTCGATCTTTCGTGCTGCCCCCCGCTCCCCGCC
>JBEBGT010000543.1:0-2915 GCA_040081365.1 Candidatus Eiseniibacteriota bacterium
GGCCCCCGCGGCGACTCGTGGTGGCACGGACCAGGCCTCGGGGCGCGAGCCGTCCCGGTCGATCCAGCACTGGTGCCACAGTTCCAACGTGAGGAGCGTCCACAGTTCGCGCGCACGGTCGCGGCGGCCCGAGAGATGGTCCTCGACCGCCGTGCGGATCGCGGCGGCTTCGAACCACCCGCGCTGCAGGCAGCGCGACGACAGTAACGTGTCAGCGAGCAGTTCGCGCAACTCGGTGCGGAACCAGGGGGACAGCGGCACCGTGAAGCCGACCTTCGGGCGGTCGACCACCTCCACGGGCAGCAGTCGGCGGGCGAGGCGCTTGAGCAACACCTTGCCCTCGAGTCCACGGATCTTGTGTTCGGGTCCGAGTCGCATCGCCCACTCCATCAACGGCAGGTCCAAGAGCGGCACGCGGGCCTCGATCGAGGCCGCCATGCTCATCTTGTCCATCTTCACCAGCAGGTCATCGGCCAGCCAGATGCGCAGGTCCACGTCGAGCATCCGGTCCAACCCGGTGCGGGCGCTGGAGTTGGCCGCGGCCAGCTGGAAGGGCTCGGTCCCGGCCGCCGCGTGCGCGCCAAGTGCCGGAGACAACAGCGCCTGGCGCTCGGCGCCCACGAAGCCGGCGACCCACGCCGCGAACCGCTCCGGCTCGGACCGGAAGCGCGCGCTGCGGCCCACGACCTGGAGCTTCCGGAAGCGGAACGGCAGCCGGTCGACCACGCCGGTCAAGAACGCATCGCGCAGCGGTCCCGGCAGCGCCGACAGCCGGCGGGCCCACGGTTCCACGGCGTACTTGGGATAGCCGGCGAACAGTTCGTCGCCGCCCTCGCCCGTGAGCACGACGGTCACCGACTCGCGTGCCAGGCGCGACACCATGGCGGTCGGGATCGCGGCGGGTTCGCTCATGGGTTCGTCCTGGTGCCAGACGAGCGCGGGTAACTCGCGCAACAGGTCGGCGGCCCCGACTTCGATCTCGTGGTGCTCGGTGTGGCAGTGCTCGGCCACGCGCCGCGCGAACGGCAGCTCGCTGTAGTTGCCGGGCGCATCGAACCCGACCGAGAACGTCTGCACGGGGCGGTCCGAGAGCCGGCTCATGAGTGCGACCACCAGGCTCGAGTCCACGCCACCCGACAGCAGGGCGCCGAGCGGGACCTCGCTCATGAGATGGCTCTTCACGGCAGCGGTGAGCCGGGCCTCGACCTCGGCCAGCGCGTCCGGCTCGGACACCGCGGCCTTGGGCTCGTACTGCGGCTGCCACCAGCGTTCGAGCCGCGGCGTGTCGTTCTCGACGACCAGGAAGTGCCCCGGCGGCAGCTTGTGGATGCCCGCGAACATCGTGCGCGGGGCCGCGGCGTAGCGCAGCGTGACGTGCTGCACGACGGCATCGAGGTCGGGGGTGCGCGTCACACCCGGAAACGCGCACAGTGCCTTGATCTCGGAGCCGCACACGAATGCGCCCTGCGCCTGCGTCCAGTACACCGGCTTGATGCCCACATGGTCGCGCGCCACGAACAGCCGGCGGCGCGGGCGGTCCCAGATGGCGAAGCCGAACATGCCCTGCAGCCGGCGCACGAACGCCGGGCCCCACTCCTCGTAGGCGTGCACCAGCGTCTCGGTGTCGCTGTGCGTGCGGTAGCGGTGGCCAGCGGATTCGAGTTCGCGGCGCAGTTCGGCGTGATTGTAGATCTCGCCGTTGAACGCGATCCACACCGAGCCGTCCTCGTTCGCCAGTGGTTGATGCCCGGCCGCCACGTCCACGATCGCGAGCCGGCGGAAGGCCAGCCCCACACCGGGTTCGGCGAACAGGCCCTCGTCATCCGGGCCGCGGTGACGCAAGGCCATGGCCGCCGCCGCGAGCCAGTCACGCTCGGGCGTGCGCCCTTCCGGATGGTGGTACGCCGCGAAGCCGCACATGGATGAGGTTCCCCGCCGACGGAGGCGGAAGTGCCAGGACTACAGGAGTCCGAAGCGCTTCTGGAACAGGAACGACAGGTTGAGCCAGCCGTCCCGCCACTTCTGGAGCTTCACCTCGCCGATGCGCGCGCCGTACTCGATATGCTCCTCGCCGAAGCGGAAGCCCTTGAGGATCGCCTCCAGTTTGATCTCCTGGCTGAACGGCATGCCGTCCGAGGTGACCCGCATCTTGTCGAGCAGCGCTCGCTTGAAGACCCACATGCCGGACTGGCTGTCCCGGATCGGCTTGAAGAACAGCACCATGGCGGTCACGGTGAGCACCCAGTTGCCGAACTGGTTGGTGAGCCCCATGGCCTTCGGGTCGGCGAGCGGGAAGCGGCAGCCGGACAGGAAGTCCCAGCGCCGGGTGACCAGCGTGTCGACCAGCGCGGGGATGGACTCGGGCGGATAGGTGCCGTCGCCGTCGAGCGTCACGATGAGGTCGCCGGTGGCGGCCTTCATGCCGGCCTTGTAGGCCGCGCCATAGCCCGGGGTCTTCTCGTGGACCACGACAGCGCCGAGCGAACGCGCCACTTCCGCGGTCCGGTCGGTGCAGTTGTTGTCGACGACCACGATCTCGTCGATGTCCTTGGGGCAGCGTCCGATGACTTCGCGGACACCGTCCTCTTCGTTGTAGCACGGGATGACGAGGCTGATCTTGAGGTTCTGGCGCATCCGATGGGGGTCCGAAGGAGGAGGGGCGGAGTGCCGCGAGGCCGGCGGGCGGGTACGGGCGAGGGAGGTTAAGAGCAGGTGCCGCAAAAGCGTAGCAGTCGCGCTGGCCCAGCGGCAAGGACAGGACGTGCCCGCCGTGTGGGCGCGAGCGCGATCCGTGCAGGTTGCGCGTCCGCCGCCTCCGGGGGGGCGGCTCGCGTCCCGGCTGCTGTGCTAACCTTTTCGGCTCATGACTCCGCCCCCTGCACAGCCGGTCGACCCCAGCCCCGAACGCGTCGGCC
>JBEBGT010000544.1:0-2905 GCA_040081365.1 Candidatus Eiseniibacteriota bacterium
GCACCAGCGTGTAGTCGCGATTGACCGCGCCCACCACCAGGTAGCGCCCGAGCCCGGGGATCGCGAACACCTGCTCGATCACGATCGAGCCCATGATGATGCGTGCCGCCGCCGGCCCCAGGTAGGACACCACCGGCAGGATGCCGAGCTTCAGGGCATGCTTGAGCACCACGACGCGCTCCGACAGCCCCTTGGCGCGTGCGGTGCGGATGTAGTCCTGGCGCAGTACTTCCAGCATGCCGGCGCGTGTGAGCCGCGCGATGTACGCGATGTAGCTCACCGACAGCGCCAGCACCGGCAGCACGCGCGACGCCGGCCCGGTCCAGAGTGCGGCCGGCAGCCACAGCAGCGTGAGCGAGAACACCAGCACGAGCACGGGGCCCAACACGAAGTTGGGCACCGACACGCCCGCGAGCGCGGCGGTCATGGCCACGAAGTCCGCGGTCTGGTTCTGCTTCACCGCGGCGATCACGCCCACCGGGACGCCGATCAGGAGCGCCAGCAACAGCGCCCAGCCGCCCAACTCCGCCGAGACCGCGAAGCCCTGCAGCAGGATGTCGCGCACCTCGCGGTCGGGATACTTGTACGACGGCCCGAAGTCGAGCCGCGCGGCGTTGCCGAGGAACGCCATGTACTGCAGGGGGAGCGGCCGGTCGAGCCCATAGCGGTGCATGAGCTCCTGGCGCGCCTTGGCCGGGATCTCCTTCTCGCTCATGAACGGTCCGCCCGGCGCCAAGCGCACGAGCGCGAACGTGAGCGTGGCGATCACCATGAGCGTCGGCACCATGAGCGCCACGCGCCGGAGCAGGAACGTGATCATGGCCGCTGCGCTCCCGCACCGGGGGTGGCGAGCGCGGCGGCGTCACGGCTCCGCGCCGAGCCGGCCGCGAGCGGCTCGTGCTGGCGCCAGTCGTGATCGATCCACACGTGCGTGAGCGGGTGCACGTCGAGCGCCGTCTGGTAGAGCCCGCGCACCCACGGCTTCACGAGCTCGATCGTGGCGTAGTGGTAGATGGGCATATACACCGCCTGCGACAGCGCCAGCGATTCGGCCTCGGCCAGCGTGGCGAAGCGCTGCGCGGGGTCCAGCGTGGCGGCGGCACGGGACAGCAACTGGTCGTAGCGTTCGTCGTGGAAGCCGGTGCGGTTGTTGCCGTCGCCGCCGGCCAGCATCTGCAGGAACGAGTTGGGGTCCAGGTAGTCGCCGATCCACGACCGCCGTGCCAGGTCGTAGGTGAGCGTGGTGGTGGCCTGCAGGTACGAGCCCCACTCCTGGCTCGAGAGCTCGAGTTCCACGCCCAGCTCGCGCTTCCACATGGCCTGCACGGCCTCGCCGATGCGGCGGCTGTCCTCGCTGGTGTTGAACATGAGCGACAGCTTGCGCAGCCCCTTGCCGCCCGGGTAACCCGCGCGCGCCAGGCACTCGCGCGCGTACGCCGGGTCGTAGCGCACGGGGGGCGCGCCCGGGTAGCCCGGGTAGCCGGCGGGCGTGATGCGGCCCCACGGCTCGCGGCTGCCCTTCAGCAGGTCGCGCGCGATGGCCTCGCGGTCGATGGCGTACATGAGCGCGCGCCGCACCCAGACGTTGTCGAACGGGGGCCGGGTGACGTTCGCACTATAGAAGTAGGTGCCCTGGTAGCGGCCGGTGCGGTAGTCGGCGTAGCCCGTCATGTACGGCAGGTACTGCGACGGGATGTAGCCGCTCGGGTTCCAGTCGATCGCGCCCGACTTGTACAGGTTCGTGCACGTGTTCATGTCGTCGATCGTGTACGCCATGATCTTCTCGAGCCGCACGTTGGCGCGGTCCCAGTAGCGCTCGGATGGCACGAACTCGTAGTGGTCGTTCTGCCGCCACCACGTCCAGCGGAACGGGCCATTGCCCACCAGGTGCTCGGGCAGCGTCCAGCGCACGCCCCACGGCTCGACCACGTGCCGCGGCACCGGCATGAACGTGTAGTACGAGGTGAGCGACAGGAAGTAGGCGGTGGGACTCGCGAGCGTGACCACGAACGTGCTGTCGTCCGGGGCGGCGAGGCCGAGCGCTTCAGGATCGGCAGTGCGCCCCTTGTTGAAGTCCTCGGCGCCGCGGATCGGGTACAGCAGGCCGGCATTGCGCGACGCGGTGGCGGGGGCCAGCACGCGGCGCCACGACCACAGGAAGTCGCGCGACGTGAGCGGCACGCCGTCGGACCACGCGAGTCCGGGGCGCAGGTGGAACGTGTACACCAGCCCGTCGGCGCTCACGTCCCAGCGGTACGCCTGCCCTGGCCGGGGTTCGAGCGTGCGCGGGTCCGACGCGGTGAGCCCCTCGAACACGAGCCGCGCGAAGCGGCCGTCGGGCTGGCCGCTCATGGCACTGGGGTCGCGCAGTTCCGGCTCGGTGCCCAGGTTGAAGCGCAGCACCTGACCTTTGGGTGCGACCAGCGAGCCGAAATAGCGGCGGCCGTTCACCTCGGGCGCGTTGGACGCACCCGGCGCGCACGAGCACGCGCACGCGCACGCGAGGACGAGGATGGACACGATCGCGGGCTTCACGACGGGCAACATAGCAGAGCGCCGCGCGCGCGACCGCGACCGCCTGACGAAAGGGCCGGGCGGACCTTGCAAGCTGCACGAGTGTGGTCCTTCGGTACGGTCAACCCGTCGTTCAGTGCGTTGTCACCATGGCCGATACCCCCTCTGCACGCGGGGCAGCCCCCCGGTCGCGGCAACCGCCCGCGCCCGCCACGCCCCTCACGATGAGGCTCCTGTGTCGGACTCCACGCATCCTTCCATGGAAGAGATCCTCGACGCGCTCGAGCGTCTGGCGGATCGGGTCGCGACGGGTTCCAGCTCGCGGCTCGATGGATTCGTGTCGTTGTCCATGCGTCGCGCCTGCGAGGAGTTGCGCCGTTATATCCCCGGC
>JBEBGT010000545.1:0-2904 GCA_040081365.1 Candidatus Eiseniibacteriota bacterium
CCACGACCCGATCCGCGCCCGAGGAGCGACCCGAGCCCGTATGTCCCACCTGCACATCCCCGATGGCGTGCTGCCCGCCCTGCTGTGGGTGCCCGGGCTACTCCTCATGTTCATGCTGCTGTTCTGGAGCGCGCGTGCGACGCGCGACCGCGGCCCGCAGTTGGTGGCGTTCCAGAGCGCGCTGGGCGGCATCATGCTGGCCGTCATGGCGCTGCCGGTCCCCATCACGGCGTTCGACTACTGCATGACCCTGGCAGGACCCATCGGCGTGTTGCTCGGCGTGGCCCCGGCGTTCCAGGTCAGTTTCGTGGTCACGCTCATCCTGGCCTTGCTCGGGCAGGGGGGCTTCACCGTGATCGGCCTCAATACGCTGGTGTTGGCGCTGGGCGCGATCCTCGCGCGACCGATCTACCTGTGGAGCGTGGCGGCGATGGGCCCGGCGCGGGCCATGGCGCTGGCCACGGCGGTCTCGCAGCTCTGCTCCACGCTGTGCTGGGGCGTGCTCCTGTGGGCGTCGGTCGTGCTCACGCCCGATGTGGCGGGTGAGCACGAGGTGCAGCACACGATCATCCAGGTCTGGCACCGCGCCGGCACTCTGGTCATCGTGCCGTTGCTACTGCTGGCGGTCGCACTCGAGTCGTTGCTCGGCTATGGTCTTGCGCACTTCCTGCAGCGCGTCCGCCCGGACATCCTGCCGGCCGTGCCGGGTGCCCCGGTGGCCGCGGTCGCCCCGGCGGGCCCGGGCCGTGGCGCGCACTGACCGCATGGGAACTCGATGATCAACACCTTCGCACAGATCGACTACCTCGCGAGTGCCGGCCATTCGGCCTGGCATCGCGCGAGCGCGATCGCCAAGCTCATCCTCACGGCCTCGTTCGTGACGCTCGCGGTGGTCACGCCGTCGTGGGGCGTCCTGATCGTCCTGCTCGTGACCACGCTGGTCATGTGCGCCACCGCTCGCGTGCCCGGCCGGCTCGTGGCGGCCGCGGCCAGCACGCCGCTCCTGTTCTCGTTCATCTTCGTGAGTGCCCACTTCCGCACGGACTGGGACGAGCCGCTCATCCTGTTCGCGCGGCCCATGGTGGCGAGTCTCACCGCGGTGTGGTTGGTGAGCACGACGCCGTACCCCGACCTGTTCGCGCCGCTCACGCGGTTGTTGCCGCGCGGCGTGGGGGACAGCCTGTTCCTCACCTACCGTGCCGTGTTCGCGCTGTTCTCGCGCACCGAGCGCATGTGGTCGGCTCTGCGCCTGCGGGGTGCGATGGCGCGGCCCGCGCGCGAGCGCTTCGCGGTGCTGGGCGAGGCCGTGGGCACGGTGGTGCTGTCGGGATTCGACCGCAGCCAGCGGCTCTACCAGGCCATGCAGCTGCGCGGGCACAGCGGGCGTATCTGCGGTTGCCGGCACTACCTCGAGTTCACGCGCGACGACTTCTGGGTGCTGCTCACGCTGACGTGGGCGGCGGTCGCGAGCGTCATCCTGTGGCACCTGAGGCCCGAATGAGCCGCGACCATTCGCATCACAGCCATCCGCATCCGCACCCGCCACGGACGAGGCCCCTCACGGCGGCCGAGGCGGCCGCGCGTGCGGCGAGCGAACCCATCGTGCGTGTCTCGTGCGTGCGCCACACCTACCCGGACAAGACGAGCGTGCACCTGTGCGGGCTCGACTTCGTGGTGGGTGTGGGCGAGCGCGTGGTGGTGCTGGGTCCGAACGGCTGCGGCAAGAGCACGCTCTTGTTCCATATCCTGGGGCTGCTGGCGCCGCAGGAGGGTGAGGTCAGCGTGTTCGGCGTGGACCCCGCGCGGCAGTTCTCCAAGATCCGCGAGCGCGTGGGCGTGCTGCTGCAGAACGCCGACGAGCAGATCATCGCTCCCACCGTGTGGGACGACGTGTCGTTCAGCCCGCGCAACTATGGCTATACCGAACCCGAGGTCGAGCAGAAGGTGAACTACGCGCTCGCGCGCATGGGGATCGAGCACCTGCGGCACAAGGTCTGCCACTACCTGTCGGGCGGCGAGAAGCGCAAGGTTGCCCTCGCTGGCGGTCTGGTGCTGGAGCCCGAACTGCTGGTGCTCGACGAGCCCTTCGAGGGCCTCGATCCGGCATCGCGCAACGAGATGGTCGAACTGTTGAACCGCTTGAACCGCGAGCACGGCGTGTCGTTCGTGATCGCGACGCACGACGTCCAGTTGGTGGCCCCGCTCGCCGACCGCGTGTACGTGCTCAAGGCCGGCGGCGAGATCGTGGCGCAGGGTGCGCCCGCGGAGGTGTTCCAGGACCCCGAGATGCTGCGCGCCTCGAACATCGAACCGCCGGTGCTGGCCGAACTGTTCCAGCGCCTCGAAGCGCTGGGGCACGGCCTCGGCCGCCCGCAGACGCCCGAGGCCGCAGCGGCGCGCCTGCTCGAATGGGTGGCCGTCGAACGCGAACGGGCCGCGGCCGGCGTGGTCACGGCGCTGCGCGATTCGCATGCCGCGAAGAGCGGGCCGCCCGCCATGCCGGTGACCGCACGCACGGCGAGCGAGCCGCCGGCCGGAGCATGACCGGCGACCTGTTCGGCGACGCGCCCGGCGCGCTGCCGCCCGGTGCGGCCGGCTACGGCGCGTTGCCCGAGGAGCCAGGGCCCAACGCTCCGCTCGCGGATCGCATGCGCCCGCGCAGTTTCGAGGAGCTGGTGGGGCAGGAACACCTGCTCGAGGACGGCAGCCCGGTCGCGCTCATGCGCGACGGCCGGCACCTGTCGAGCATCGTGCTGTGGGGCCCGCCCGGCACGGGCAAGACCACGTTGGCGCGGCTCGTGGCGCGCACCGCGCACGTGCCGTTCATGCAGATGTCGGCGGTGCTGTCGGGCGTGAAGGAAGTGAAGGAAGGCATGGCCGCGGCCGCGCAGCACCGCCGACATC
>JBEBGT010000546.1:0-2904 GCA_040081365.1 Candidatus Eiseniibacteriota bacterium
ATCGAGGCGCGCGCCAAGAAGGAAGTCGCCACGCTCCTGAAGACCGTGCGCGCCTCGATCACCCGGCGCTGTGCCAAGCCCGAGAAACTGATCAAGCTGATCGACGCGTTGAGCAGGCGGGAGCGGTAGGGGCGAAGTCGCCCGCTGGAAGCGCGGGGCTTTCGCCATGGAACGGCACGCGCCGCCAGCCCGATGGGCTGGCGGCACGCTCATCTGCGGGACCGGTTCCGGACCCCCGGCTCGGTTCCGGCCTGCCGACTATCGAAGGACCGTGAACTTCGCGGTGCGTGACGTGTCTCCGACCCGGAGCCGGGCTGCGTAGACTCCGATCGGCACACGGCCGCCCGAGTTGCTGTTGAGCCCCCACGCGACCGTCCTGCGGCCGGCCGGCTGCATGCCGCTCACGATCGTGGCCACCTTGCGGCCCAGCACATCCATGATCTCGAGCTTGGCGTTCGAACCGTTGAGCGTGGCGGGGATGGACAGTTCGAACGCGACACCCTCGGCGTCCGAGCTCCTCACCGACAGGTCCAGGCGAGCAGGCAGCTCCGGGCTGCCCTCCAGTTCGGCAGTGAGACCGCTGGTGCACGAGCTGAACACCGTCGGGCTGTTGCTCACGCCGCTGCAGGTGCCCTGATCGTCGATGGTCTTGAGGGCGAAGTAGTACTGCGTGCACGCGTCCATCGGGAAGAACGCTGTCACCAATGTGCCCGCGGCCACTGGCGCAGGGGAGGGCAGGATCTGCGTGGCCCCGGCGAAGTTGGCACTGGTGATGGGGGCGTCCGACCAACGCAGGTCGTAGCTCGTCGGCGTGCCCGTGTTGGCATCGTCACCCGCGGAAGTCCACCGGATGCGAGCCTGGCCACCGGCGCCGCCACCATTCAGGCGGACGGCGGTCATGCCGGTGGTGGTGGCGGGGACGGTGGTCTCGGTGACCGCGAAGTGGCCGTGAGCAATCACTGATGCATTCTCATTGTCGTCGTACATTCGCAGGGCGAAATACTTCGGGGAAATCGACGGGGCAAGTGAAGTCATGAAGCTCTGACTTGTTCCAACAGCCGTCGGCGTGGTGCTGACAAGCGGTTGAGCAGACCTCCACGCGTCCTCGGTATCGATCTCCCCCGACGGGAAGTAGCGCACCTCCACCCGGTAGGCGGTCCCGGTCGTGCCATCCTCCCCACCGTTCACCCAGCTCAACTTCCACTGCCCGCAGACCGCGCTCGCACTGAACGAAGTTGGAGAGGAGGGAGGGATGAATGAGTAGTTGACGGCAGGATCGTATCCCCCGGGCAGGTGGCTTCCAGCTGTCCCGGCAGTCCCCATGACGCAATGCTTCCTGCCGAATGGATTGCCGTTTGCATCCCGACGTCTGGCCTCCTGGAGCAGGATCTGCAGGTCCGCATCGGCAACTGCGCCCGACCAGTCCAGGTCCAGGTTGAGGTTGGAACCGCCGATCCCGTTCCGCATGAGGAGTTCATCCGCCTCGTCCGTATCGCCGTCGGCGTCGACATCGGTCGAACGCGCGGTGATACTCCCAATGGGCCCATAGTCGGTGGCCTCGTGCCCCCACAGTGTGTAAACCGTGAGCACTCCTGACCCACCGAATACGGGCATCACACTAGCGTTATTCGTTTCTTCGATATATGGCTGAAACAGGCCCGGTTCGGATGCATCCTCGCACTCGGTCGACTGAATGAGAGAAGCGAACGTGGTGTCGAACACGACCGTATGGACCCCAAACGGCGTCCCCGCCTCAGCGAGCCAGATCTCCATGAAGTTGAAGCCCTCGACAAAGAGTGGCACCGGCCCGGCACCCGCACCGGGGATCCTCGCCAAACCGCTGGGGCTTCCCAAGAGTGGATACTGAAAGGTCGAGGAGCCACAGTTCGGGGACCCGGGGTTGGGCTCAGGACCGATCTGGAAGGTCGAGGTGCCCACATGCAGCGTACGCCCACATGCCGGGTTGGCACGGGCCTGTGGGACAAACAGCAACGCCGCGACGACGACAATCGATGCCTCGCGAATGAACCGAACCATGGGACCTCCTGAACGGTGAAGTGAAGCCACCTGTGCGCTGCCTTCGAATGCCACATCTGCAGGGAGACGGGCGACCTGACCGCGATGGATTCAAGGCAGGGGCTGTCGCCGCGCCCAGATCCAAAGCATGCAACGCTCCTTCACTGGGCGCGACGCATGAGTAACAGAACATCCGTAGAGTTGTCACTGATTTATCGATGCGTGCTGCGCTTTTCACACACTACGACAGCACAGTAAACGAGCTACTCGACTACCTCGGGTTGTCAACCGAACGTCCACTGGCGATGTGACCCTTGGTATTGGCGCCTCGGCGAATGACAACCACCAGTTGTCTTCCGCCAGAGCAATGCCTCGCTGACCGAGGGGGTTTGAGGGAGGTCGGAGGCGAAGGGCGGCTGGATCGGCATCGCGGCGACTGTCGCACGGCATCACGAGTCGGCGACGGTCGATGAATCGCGCTCGCCTAACCGAGGATGGGTACGTTGAAGGGGAACTACCTCTCGGGAGTCCTCGGCGCGATTTCCCGCAACCGTGCTCGTGCCTGCTTGGCCCAACCTTTGTCGCCGCGCGGCATCTGGCGTTCGACCTGGGAGATGAGCGAGTCGGCCGCGGCCCAGCGCCCCTCGCGAGTGAGCGTGTGCAGGCTGTCGGAGGCCAGGCCGAGAGCGGCGTTGGTGGCGGCCCACTTCCACCACTCGTTCTCCGACACCGCCGGGATGCGTGCCGTGTGGTGCAGCGCGGCTCCCAGCCGGCGGTCATGCGCCGCGATCACGGCCTCGATGCCGATCAGGTCCGTGCGGCGAGGCCGGATCTCCTCGGCGGCGAGCACCGCCCCGAGTGCGGCCGGCCCGGGATGCGGCTCGGAGG
>JBEBGT010000547.1:0-2902 GCA_040081365.1 Candidatus Eiseniibacteriota bacterium
GTTCGGCCCACTGCGCCAGGGCTTCGACCGCGTGATCGTGGCGGCGCACCTCGGCCGGATCGGCCGGGTCGGGCTGGCGTTCCCGCACGTGCATGCCCGCCGGCTCGGCCGCCAGCTCGGGCGGCGCGATCTTGGCCCAACGCGTGTGCTCCCAGCGGCCGGCGCGGCGCGCCTCGGCCAGCAGCAGCACCGCGAGTGCATAGGCGTGTTCGCAGGCGCGACCGGACGGGCACGAGCACAGGCTCGTGGCACCGTCCTCGTTCCACGCCCAGCGGGTGACGAAGTGGTGACCGTCGGCCACGTTCGCGCGTACACCGCGGGAATCGGCACCGACACCGCTCAGGTTGGCGGGTACGGCGAGCTCGCGGCCGCGGGTGGCGCGATCGGTGGGCAGCTTGGCGATCGCTTCGCTCAACGTGTCGAGCGCCATGCGTGGCAGGCCTTTTGCCAGCACGGACAGGGTGGGGTCCATCCCCGCAGCATCAGGGCGAGTGCCCTGCAGGCGCAAGTACGGGTGCTTTCTCCGGTATCCCGACGGTACGGCGTGCGTGCTACCGTCGCCGGGCGCTTGCCACCACACCACGTCACAATCGATTCCGGAGGACGCCCGCCGTGGCCCAGGACCTGTATCCCGTGAAGCCGCACGTGCGCGCACGCGCGCACATCGCCTCGCTCGCGCAGTACGAGCAGATGTACCGGCAATCGCTCGAGGACCCGGCGGCGTTCTGGGGCGAGCAGGCCAAGGTGCTCGACTGGTATCACCCCTGGCACAAGGTCATGGACTTCGATTACGAGCAGGTCGACTTCGGCTGGTACCTGGGCGGCCGCCTGAACGCCTGCTTCAACTGTGTGGACCGCCACGTGGAAGCGCGCGGCGAGCGGACCGCCATCGTGTGGGCGGGCGACGAGCCCGGCGTGTACCGCCACGTGTCGTACCGCGAGTTGAAGCACGAGGTCTGCCGGCTCGCGAACGTGCTGCTCGCGCACGGTGTGCGCAAGGGCGACCGCGTCTGCATCTACATGCCCATGATCCCCGAGACGGCCTACGCCATGCTGGCGTGCGCACGCATCGGGGCCGTGCACTCGGTGGTGTTCGGCGGCTTCTCCGCGGAATCCCTGCGCGACCGCATCCTGGACGCCGGCTGCAAGGTGCTGATCACCGCCAACGAGGGCATGCGCGGCGGCAAGCCGGTCCCCTTGAAGGCCATCGCCGACCGCGCGATCGAGGGCCTGAGCATGATCGAGACCGTGCTCGTGGCGCGCCGCACCACGAAGGACGTCCCCATGCGTGAGGGGCGCGATCGCTGGTTGGACGACGAGATGAAGCGCCAGCGCAGCACGTGCACCGTGGCGTGGATGGGCGCCGAGGATCCGTTGTTCATCCTCTATACGTCGGGCAGCACCGGCAAGCCCAAGGGCGTGCTGCACACCACCGGCGGATACATGGTGTACGCGGCCATGACACACAAGCTGGTGTTCGACTATCACGACGGCGACATCTATTGCTGCGCAGCCGACGTCGGCTGGATCACCGGGCACACGTACATCGTGTACGGCCCGCTCGCGAACGGCGCGACCACGGTGATGTTCGAGTCCACGCCGGTGTACCCGGACCCGGGCCGCTACTGGCGCATGGTCGACGACCTCTCGATCAACATCTTCTATACGGCCCCCACCGCGCTACGCGCCATCGCGCAGGCGGGCGACGACCACGTAAAGCGTTATGCGCGCAAGAGCCTCCGCGTGCTGGGTTCGGTGGGCGAACCGATCAACCCCGAGATCTGGCGCTGGTACCACGACATCGTCGGCGACGGCCGCTGTGCGGTGGTCGACACGTGGTGGCAGACCGAGACCGGCGGCATCCTGATCACGCCGCTGCCGGGCGTGACCGACACCAAACCGGGCTCCGCCACGCTGCCTTTCTTCGGCGTGAAGCCGATCGTGCTCGAGCCCGAGACCGGACTCGTGGTCGAGGGCAACGGTGTGTCGGGTGCATTGTGCCTGGCCACGCCGTGGCCCGGCCAGGCACGCACCGTGTGGGGCGACCACCAGCGCTTCAAGGAGACGTACTTCACGCAGTACAAGGGCTACTACTTCACCGGCGACGGCTGCCGCCGCGACGAAGATGGCTACTACTGGATCACCGGCCGCATCGACGATGTCCTCAACGTCTCGGGCCACCGCTTGGGCACCGCCGAAGTCGAGAGCGCGCTGGTCGCGCACGAGGCCGTGGCCGAGGCCGCCGTGGTGGGCTACCCGCACGCCATCAAGGGCCAGGGCATCTACGCCTACGTGGCACTGTCATCGGAGTGGGCCAACCGCGCCGGCGCCGAACTCGAGGGCGCGCTCAAGGAACAAGTGCGCCACGCCATCGGCGGCTTCGCCGCCCCCGACGTGATCCACATCACCAAGGGCCTCCCGAAGACCCGCAGCGGCAAGATCATGCGCCGCATCCTGCGCAAGATCGCCGCCGGCGAATACGAAGGCATGGGCGACATCAGCACCCTCGCCGAACCCGAAGTCGTCGAGAAACTGATCGAACAACACCGCGCCCGAACCCACCAGCACTGACGTAGGGACAACCCGGGTGGACGGCCTGAACGGCCCCTCGAGTCGCTTCGTGGGCCGCGCCGCATTCCGGTGGCCGCGCATCGCCCGCGGGTGTCACGAGCGTAGCGGCAGGCGGACCGGGGGCATTTTCGTGAGCCCAGGTAGCGGGGGTCCCGGAAACGGCTTCATCGTTTCTGGGTCCGCGCTGGGCGAACGAAAAAGTCCCCTCCGCCCGCCGCGGCGCACCACTGAGATCGCACGCGAGCAGCGACGCGATCGGGTTTCGCAGCCAGCGTAGCGGCAGGCGGACCGGGGGCATTTTCGTGAGCCCAGGTAGCGGGGGTCCCGGAGA
>JBEBGT010000072.1:0-10851 GCA_040081365.1 Candidatus Eiseniibacteriota bacterium
TCGAACTCCACAGGCCGAAGCCGCCCTGCGGCTGCTGCATTCCCGAGAGGCGGCCGAACGCGACGTCGAGGCGCTTCGCGCGTTCGTCGCGCGACAGCAGGCCCGCGCGCCGCGGCTCAGCCCTGCGCGGCCTTCGCGGCCCGGGCGGCGAGGGCGATCTTCGCCGCGCGTACGGTGGCGGCCACGTCGTGGACGCGAAGGATCGTGGCGCCCTCGAAGACGGCCAGGGCGGCGGCGGCGAGGCTGGCGCTCACGCGGGTGGCGGGCGGGCCGTCGTCGGCGGTGAGGCGAGCCAGGAAGCTCTTGCGGCTGGCACCCACCAGCACCGGGCGGCCGCTCGCGGCGAGCGTGGGGATGCCGAGGGCGAGCAGGGCGAGTGAGCCCTCGGCCGACTTGCCGAAGCCGATGCCGGGGTCGAACGCCACGCACTCGCGCAACACGCCGGCGGCCTCGGCGCGGGCCAGGCGCTCGCGCAGGTGCGCGTCGACCTCGGCCACGACGTCGCCGTAGGTGGTGTCGCGCTGCATGGTCTCGGGCGTGCCGCGCATGTGCATGAGCACGAGCCCGGCGCAGTCGCGCGCCACGGTGCGCGCCATGGCGGCATCGGTGAGCGCGCTGACATCGTTGATGATGCGCGCGCCCGCGCCCAGCGCGCGGTCGGCCACGGCGGCGTCGCGCGTGTCGCACGACAGCACGGCGTCGGGGCGCTCGCGGCGCAGGGCCGTGAGCACGGGCTCCAGCCGGCGCCACTGCTCGTCGGGCGGCACCGGGGGCGAGCCCGGGCGCGTGCTCTCGGCGCCCAGGTCCAGCACATCGGCGCCCTCGGCCAGTAACTCGTGGCAGCGCGCCACGGCGGCGCCGGGGTCCAGGTAGCGCCCGCCGTCCGAGAACGAGTCGGGCGTCACGTTGACGATGCCCATGACCAGCACGCGCTCGGACAGCTCGTAGCGCACGTCACGGCAGCGCCACACGAGGCCCGTGGACGCAGCGGCAGCGCCGCTCATGGGCGCGCGCCCGGAGCAGAATGAACCATCGCCCGGGGACGGGAGAGGGGCCGCGCGCTCACTTGGCGAGTGCCGCCTTCAGCCGCTCGATCTGCTCGGCGTGCCCGTGGGCGTGCGCGGCGTACAGCTCCAGCCAGCGCTCGGTGTGGTAGCTGCCGGCGTCGGTGTGCCAGCCCAGCCGGCGCCAGTCGGCCTCGCTCATGTGTTCGAAGATCTGGGCGGTGCTCTCGCGCGCGTAGCGGAACGCCTGCAGCGACGGCTCGATGGGGCGCTTCTGGTAGTGCAGCTTCTCGGCCCACAGCTCCTGGTCGTAGCCCTGCACCACCGGGTGCGCTTCGGCCAGGAGCTTCCGCAGGCGGATGGCGCTGTTCATCTCGGAGTCGGCCAGGTGGTGCACGATCTCGGCCGCCGACCACTTGCCGGCGATGGGGTGGGCCGTGAGCTGCCCGGCGGGGAAGCCCTCGAGGGCCTTCAACACCTGCGCGAAGCCGGCCCGGTAGCGGGCGATGAGGTCGTTGCGCTGCGTGGCGTCCATAGGATGTCTCCGGGGGTGAGTCCGGGGGTGAGTCCGGGGCGGGTCTCCGGGCGGGCTCTGGACCCGCCTCCGGCGGCCCCGGCGGGTGGTTCGCCCGGGGGCCCGAACGGCGTTCCGGCAGCTCTCCGCGCCCGTTGACCTGCCGGGGGCCGGATGCTACCACTATCCGGCTATCCGCATGCCTCGCCCGACCTGTTCATGAGCCCGTGGCCTGCAAGGGCCGGCTGCCCATGAATCGCGGCGGAGCTGGTATGGCCTGCTCCTCGTAGTGTCATCAACACGACTGCGTCGCAGGCCATGCCATCTCCTTGCGCTTCACGGACATCCGCCCCTTTCGGCTCACGGTTCATGAACAGGGCGGGCTTGGGCCGCCTTCCGCACCGCGCCGACCACGTTCAAGCGTGGTCGCGCCGCCCGTGGCGCGCGCGTCATCGGCTACCGACCGCACCGGGATCCCAGGAGGTCCGTTTCATGTCCGGCTTCAAGCGCCTGTCTCTGCTCGTACTCCTCGCCGCGTTCGCGGTCTCGCCCGCCCGCGCACAGGTTGCCGGGCACCCGGTCGAAGTCTCTGCCGGCGGTGGCTGGACGCAGTACGACGCCCGCATCCACGTGACGAATGCCCCGGCGGGCATCGCGTCGCTCGCCTACCGGTGGTCCACGGGCCTCACGTTCGAGGGCACCTGGCTGCACACGTTGAACGCCAAGAGCGATGCGCTCTACAACGAGGCCGAGCAGAACCTGTCGTGGACCGGCGTCGACCTGCGCTGGAGCCTGCGCGACCCGTCCGAGAAGGTGACGCCCTACCTGATCACCGGCTTGGGCTATGGCCGCACGCACACGCCCGACCAGCAGTTCATCACGCAGAAGGGTTCGCCCAGCGCGGGCGCCGGCGTGATCATGAGCCTGGGCGGCCGCGAGCGCATGGCGCTGCGGCTGCAGGTCAAGGACGTCATGCTGCGCGAGCGTGACGACAAGGAGTTCTCCAACCACATCATCGCCACGGCCGCGCTGCAGTTCACGTTCCGCGGCAAGTCCAAGGACGCGGACCTCGATGGCGTGCGCAACTGGATCGACCTCGAGCCCAAGACGCCGATCGGCGCCAAGGTCGATGCGCAGGGCCGCGCCAAGGACAGCGATGGCGACGGCGTGTTCGACGGCCTCGATAAGTGCGAAGGCACGCCGAAGGGTGCGAAGATCGACAAGAACGGCTGCCCCACCGATGTCGACGGCGACGGTGTGTTCGATGGCATCGACACCTGCCCCGACACGCCCAAGGGCGCCAAGGTCGACGGCGTGGGCTGCCCGCTCGACACCGACGGTGACGGCGTGTTCGACGGTCTGGATCAGTGCGAAGGTAGCCCCAAGGGCGTCGTGGTCGACGCCAAGGGTTGCCCGGTCGATACCGACGGCGACGGTGTGCCGGATGGTCCCGACCAGTGCCCGGCCACGCCCGCGGGCCTCAAGGTTGACACGAACGGCTGCCCGATCGAGGTGAGCGAGAAGGAAACGCAGCTGCTCGACACCGGCATGATCCGGCTCCAGAACATCAACTTCGACACCGGCAAGGCCACGTTGAAGCCCGAGAGCTTCCCGGTGCTCGACGAAGTCGCCACGATCCTGCTGCAGTATCCCATGCTCAACTTGGAGATCGGCGGCCACACGGACAACACCGGCACCAAGGTGAAGAACGTGGCGCTGTCCGAGACGCGCGCCAAGGCGGTGCTGGGCTACCTCACGCAGAAGTTCCCGACGCTCGACGCCACGCACTTCACCACGGTGGGCTATGGCCCCGAGGTGCCGGTGGCGCCCAACACGTCGGTGCTCGGCCGCGCCAAGAACCGCCGCGTCGAGTTCAAGGTCACGAACGCCGAGGTGCTGAAGATCGAGCGCGAGAAGCGTCACTTCTTGAAGAAGGACGAGTCCTCCGTGACGCCCGACAAGCAGTAGGCTTTCGTCGCGAATCGCACCGCCCCGGACTCCGCGCGAGTCCGGGGCGGTGTCGTTTCGGGGGCGCGACCGGCAGAACTTTCCGGTGCGTTCGGCTTCGCGCTGGCTTCTGGGCTGCTGGGCGCGGAATCCCCGCGCACGGCGCGCTCGCGATGCCGTAGAGTGAGCGTGCAGCGGCGCAGCGGTTCGCGCGGCGAGCCGCGCCAGGATGGCGCCAGGACTCGTGGTGCATGCGTGAGCCGGTCGCGCAGCGCCGCCACGGTGTGCTGCACATGATGTGCAGCGGAAGTGTGCTTCAGGAGTGTGCTGCCACGGCGTGCTGCAAGCCCGTGCGGTGATGAGGCGATGCGACAGTGTGCTGCAACGGAGGATCCGCATGGAAGCGATCCCGCGATCACGGCGCGCGTGCGCTGGCCTCGGTACCGGGCTGCTCGTGCTGTTGCTGACGGCCCGCGCGACCGCCCAGTCCGTGAGCCTGTCGTCGCCCGGCTTCAACGGTCCGGTCACCGCCAGCACGGTGGCGGGCAACACGCTCTACGTGGCGGGCGCGTTCACCTACGCAGGCGCGGCCACCGGACCCGGCGTGACGCTCGACACGCTCACCGCTGGCGTGGCCGCACTTAACGCGCGCATCGAGGGAGTGGTGCTGGCGAGCGCGCCCGACGGCGCGGGCGGCTGGTACGTGGGCGGGCAGTTCACGCGTGCGGGCGGCGTGCCGCGCGCCAACCTGGCGCGCATCCACGCCGACGGCACGCTCGACGCCTGGAGCGCCAGCACCGATGGCGCCGTGCGCGCTTTGGCCGTGGGCGATGGCCGCGTCTACGTGGGCGGCGAGTTCGCCACCGTGAACGCCGCGCCGCGCGCGCGGCTGGCCGCACTCGATGCCGCGACCGGTGCCCTCACCGCCTGGGACCCGGGCGCCGACAGCACCGTGCGCGCGTTGCTGCACACGCCCGGCCGGCTCTACGTGGGCGGCAACTTCGACACCACGGCGAACGTGCGCCGCACGCGCCTCGCCGCGCTCGACCCTTTCACCGGGGCCGCGCTGCCTTGGAACACCGCCCTGCTCGACAGTGCGGCTGTGGTACAGGCGCTGGCCCTGAACGGCGCGGTGCTCTACGCGGGCGGGCGCTTCACCAAAGTGGGCGGGCTCGCGCGCGCCAACCTCGTGGCGCTGCACGCCACCACCGCGGCCACGCTGTCGTGGGCACCCAATCCCAACGGGGCGGTGACCTCGATCGCCGTGGACGACGTCACCGTGTTCGTGGGCGGCACGTTCACGCTGGTGAGCGGGTTCGCGCGCACCGCCCTGGTGTCGATCGACGCCACCACGGGCTCACCCAACGCCTGGAACCCCGGGCTCACGGGCACCAGCGTCAACGCGCTCGCGGTGGATGCGCGCGGGCTCACCGTGGGCGGCAACTTCACGCGGCTGGGCGGACAGCCGCGCGCCAACCTGGCGCTACTCGATCCCGCAAGCGGACAGGCGCGCGCCTGGAACCCCGGCACGAGCGGCGTGGTGCACACGCTCGCTCGTTCGGGTGCGGGGTGCTACGCCGGCGGCGACTTCGTGAGCGCGGGCGGCGGCACACGCACGGGCTTCGCCGCGCTCGACGTGGTCACGGGCGCGGTGCTGCCGTGGGCGCCGCCGGCCACCAACGGCAGCGTGAACAGTCTGGTCGCGGTGGGCGGCACGGTGTACGCGGGCGGCTCGTTCGGCAGCATCGGCGCATTCACGCGCTTGAATCTCATGGCGCTCGACGGCACGACCGGCGCGGTGGTGGCGACCTGGAACCCGGGCGCCGATGCCGCCGTGCACGTGCTCGCCAGCGACGGCAACCTCGTCTACGTGGGCGGCGAGTTCGCCAACTGCGGCGGCGCGCTGCGCAATCACGCCGCCGCGCTGCCGCTCGCCACCAGCGTCGCATCCGCCTGGAACCCCAACGTGCTCGGCGGCAACGTCGATGCCATCGCGGTGAGCGACACCGTGGTGTACCTGGGCGGCACGTTCAGCATCGTGGGCAACCAGGTGCGCAACCGGCTGGCGTCGGTGAACCTCACGAGCGGCGCGCTGCACCCGTGGAACACCGCCAGCAACGCGCCGGTCACGTCGCTCGCGCTGGCCAACGGCACGCTCTACGTGGGCGGGCAGTTCACGCTCGTGCGCGGGCAGCCGCGCGAACGCCTGGCCGCACTCACCGCGCTCACGGGCCAGTTACTGCCGTGGGACCCCGCGGCCGACGACGTGGTGTCGGGGCTCGTGAGTGCCAACGGCGCGTTGTTCGTGTACGGCGCGTTCGATGCGATCGGCGGCGTGAACCTGCCGCGTGTCGCGCACCTCGATGCCAACACCGGGCAGGCCGTGCTGCGCGTGCCGACGCCCGATGCCGCCGTGGGTACACTGCGCGTGGCCGCAGGCCAGTTGTTCATGGGCGGCGCCTTCACGCATGTCGACGAGCAGCGTGTGGACGGCTTCGCCGTGGTGCCGCTCACCGCGCTGCTCGGCAGCCCGCGACCGGGGCCGGCCGGCGGATCACTCGCACTCACGCTGTCGCCCAATCCCACGCGCACGTCGGCGGTGCTGGAGTTCACGCTGCCGGCGGCGAGCCGGGTCCAGCTCGACGTGCTCGACGTTGCCGGGCGCGAAGTGGCGCGGCTGGCGCGCGGCGAGTTCGCGGCCGGTGCTCAACGTGTGACGTGGGACGGGCGCACGGCGAACGGCCCTGCCGCGCCCGGCGTCTACCTCGTGCGGCTGCGCGTCGGCGCGGCCAGCGTGACGCGGCGGCTCGTGCGTGTGCGGTGAGCGTGGTGCTACGTGCGCTGCTTCTTCTTCTCCGCGGCCGGGAACAGCACGTTGTTCAGGATCAGCCGGTAGCCCGGGGAGTGCGGGAACTGCTCCAGCTTGGTGGTGGGGTCGCCCACCATGTGCTGGTAGTCCTCGGGGTCGTGGCCCCCCAGGAACGTGAACGTGCCCTGCCCGAACTGGCCGTGCAGGTATTTCACTTCATCGGTGCCCTCGACCTCGCCCAGCGCGATCACGCCGGACTTGAGCTTCGAGCGCCGGAACCCCGTGCTCTGACCCAGGAACTCCGCCACGCCATTGGTGTGGTCCTGCACCAGCATGGTGGGCACCGGGTCGTTCTTGGCGCTGAAGTCGAACAGCGTGAACAACTGGTTCGGGCCGCGCTGGGCGGCGTCCTGCGTCACGTCGATGTCGCTGAACTTGTACAGGATGGGGTCCAGCTCCAACCGGAAGTCCTTGAACGCCAGCGTGCGCGAGAAGTCGAGTTTGCGTTGCGAATACGGGTCCGGTGGGTCGCCGTCATAGATGACGTCGGCGATATCCAGGCCCTGGGCGGCCAGCGCGATGTCGTAGGTGTCGGTGGCCGAGCACATGCCGAACATGAACCCGCCGCGGCCCACGTAGTCCTTGATCGCCACCGCTACCGCGCCCTTCAGCTGCGACACCTTGGCGAAGCCCAGCTTGGCCGCCATGGCGCGCTGCACGCGCTCTTCTTCCTGGTACCACGGGAACTGGTGGTAGCTCGCCCAGAACTTGCCGTGCTGGCCGGTGAAGTCCTCGTGGTGCAGGTGCAGCCAGTCGAAGTTCTTCAAGTCGCCCTTCAACACTTCCTCGTCCCACACCTTGGCGTACGGGATGTCGGCGTAATCGAGCACCATGGTCACGGCGTCGTCCCACGGCGGCGTGTTGGGCGGGATGTACACCGCGATCTTCGGCGACTTCTCCAGTTTCACGCTCTCCATGTTCTCATCGGCGATGGTGGCGCGGATCTTGGCTTCGTCCGCACCGCCCAGCGGCTGCGTGCTGACGCCGCGGATGTTGGCCTCGCGCACCGTGGCCGCGTCGTCGGGCAACACGAACGAGCCACCGCGATAGTTCAAGAGCCACTCGCACTTGCCGCCCTGTTCGAGTACCCAGAACGTGAGCCCGTAGGCCTTCAGGTGATTGGCCTGCGCATCGTCCATGGGCACCAACATCTTGGCGTGCGCGCTGGTGGCCCCGCACAACAGGCCCGCGGCCAGCACCAGCGGCCACAGTTCCACCACTTCGGCATACGAGCGCGGTTTGTCGGCGGCGGGCTTGCCGGCGTCGGCTTGGGGAGTGCCCGCAGGCGGCGGGGATTCGCCCGCGCCGGGCGCGCCGCCGAAGCGGAACACCTTCACGCGCTTGCGCCCGCCCGGCAGCAGCGCGAACGCCGCCATCGCGACCACGGCCACCAGCGCCATGACCAGCACGCCGACCACCGCCACCGCGGCACCCACCGGCGCCAGCGGCGAGAAACCACCGCGACGCATTCCGCCGTTCGTGTGCAGACGCTTCATGCGAACACTCCGCAGCGTGCTTCGTTCGGGTGTGTCACAGGCGTTCTTTCCGCAGGCGTTCCACCGCGCGGCGCACTTCGGGCGAGTTCCACGCGCGCGGGTAGCGCGCCAGGCACTCCTCGTACTGCGCCAGCGCCGACTTGTCGTCGTTGAGCGCCAGATAGGCGTCGCCCGCGCGCTGGCGCGCCAGCGGGGCCAGGCGGTCGTCGGCCAGCGAATCGCACACCACCAAGAGCGGCGAGAGCGCGCCGCGCGCATCGCCCGCCTCCATACGCAGCGACGCCAGCTCGAGCCCGGCGCGCGCGGCGTAGTCGCCATGCGGCGCCTGCGTGCGCCACAGCGAGTCCGCGAGCTGCGTGGCCGCACTACGGCGGCTGCGCCAGCGCTCGTAGGCGATCTGGCCCAGCAGGTAGCGCGCCGGCGAGCGCGGGGCTTCTTCCAAGAGGTAGAGCCGGTCCAGGGCCGCCGCCGCATCGGGATCGCTCGGCAGTGCCGACACCCGATCGTAGTTGACCTGCGCGGAATCGAGTGCGCCCGCGAAGAACTGCACCTCGGCCAGCATGAAGCGCGCATTGGGCAGCACGCGCGTGAGCGAATCGAGCAGCGGCAGCGCGGTGGCGAGCTGGCCGTCGCGTGCCAGTCCCAGCGCGCGCTCCAACGACAGCTCGGGCATGCGGCGCTCGAGCGCCGGGTTGGCGGCCAGCAGCGCGCGCGCCTCGGCGGTGTGGCCGCTCTTCTGCAGCGTGCGCACCACCGACAGCAGCAGCTCGGGGCCCCAGCGCTCGGCCGGCACCTCGCGCAGACCCTCGGCCAGCTTGGGCGCCCACTCGGCGTCGCGGCCCGACGACACGGCCGCGACCCAGGCGCGGCGAGCGGTGGCCAGGCGTTCTTCCGGCCGGCGCGTGCGATCGGTGGTGAGGTCGGTGAGCACGGCCAGCGCGGCCGTGGTGTCGGCGCGCGTGCCCATGCGCAACGTCTCGTCCGCGAACAGCACGCGCAGGCCGTTGCGATTGGAACGCTTCTCGGCCGCGGCCAGCACGCGCACCACTTCGTCGGGCCGGCCGCTCACGGCGTGCAGGCGCGCCAGCGTCATCACCAGGTCGGTGCGCCACGGCCGTGCGGTGGCCACGGCTTCGAGCGCGGTGGCGGTGCCCTTGGGATCGAGCGGAGCCAGGCGCAGCACGGCGGCCGAGGCCCACGCGCCGTCGGCGGGACTCACGGTCCAAGCCTCGAGCGCGGTGCGCTGCGCGTCGCGGCCGCGGCCCAGGCGCTCCTGCGCTTCGGCCAGCTCGCGGCCCAGCAGCACGGAGTCGCGCCGCGCCAGCCGTTCGCTCACGGCCAGGCGTTCCACGGCGAGCCAGTCCTGGCGCGCGAGGTGCGTGCGGCCGAGTTCGGTGACGACCTGCGGGTGGTGCGGCAGCTCGCGCAGCATGGCGAGCAGCGTGTCGCGCGAGCGTTCGGGCAGCCCCGAGGCGCGCAGGTCGATCGCGCGCTGCAGCCGCATGGCCACCGCGGGCGGCAAGGGCTCGATCGCGCCCTGGGAGCGCGCCCCGGTGGGCTGCACCAGCGCGCGTTCGTTGGCGAGGTCGGGCGGCATGGGCTGGGGCGCCGGTTGCTGCGCACGCGGGGGTGCCGTCGGCCGCGCGGGGCGCGGTGCGGGAGACTGCGCGAGCGCCGAGGCGGACAGCACACCCGCGAGTGCGGCGCACAACGCCCAAGTGCACACGCCCGGAATGGGCAAGCGCCGGAAGCTCCAGGTCACTTCTGCGCCTCATTCTTGCCCGGGGCGGTGTTGAGCGAGCGCAGGTAGGCCTCGATCAGCGAACGGTAACGCGCCGGCACGCGATCGGCGTCGGCCTTGAGCAGGTCCTGGCGCAGGCGGTCGTTCTCGCGGAACAGGTCGCTCGGCAGCGCGGCCGCCGACGGATGCGCGATGTCGTCCGAGCGGCGCGCCTCGCGCTGCGGATCGAAGTCACGGCGGTTCATGGAGCGCGACGCGTCCAGCAGACGCGACAGGATCTTGGTCTGCTGCGCTTCGAGCTCGTCGTCCATCGCACCCTGACGGAGGCGCTCTTCCGTCTTCTGCATGTCCTTCTGCGTTTGCTCGAGCTGGCCCAGCAGCTTGCGCTCGGACTCCTGCTTGGCCTCTTCCGCGCGGCGCACATCCTCCAGCTGCTCGCGGATGCGGCGCTGCTCGTCGGCCAGTCGGCGCATCTCGGCTTCGTCGCCCTGCGTCATGGCGAGCTGCTTCGACAGCTTGCGCGCCATCTCGCGCGACTTGCCGTTCAGCTGGCTCTGGCGCTGACCGACCTCGCCCATACGCTGCGAGCTGGTCTTGCCGCCGGTGCCGGCGCCCGGCTTGCTGCACGACATGTTGGCCTCGGCCGCGCGCAGTTCCTTCACCGCCTCATTCAACGATGCCGACGCCGAGCGTGCGCTGGCCTCGCCGCGCTCGCGACCGCCCTGCGTCATCTCGCGCGCCGAGCGCTGCAGGTCCTGCATGGCGCGGCCCAGCGCCGTGGTGGTCTTGTTCGACAGGAACGGTGTCTCCTTGGACAGCGTGGCCAGCGAGTCGGCCACGCGCGCCACACCGTCCGAGAGATCGTTCTGCTTGGCCGCGGCTTCGGGGGTGGGTGCGCGCTCGGCCAGGTTCTGCTGGTTCGACCTCGACAGCGACACCAGGTCCTGCGACGCGCGCCGAACGGCGGCCAGGTTGCGCTGGTCAGCCTCCTGCTGCGCGGACTGCGCGCCGGCCTTCATGGATTCCGACGCCTTGCTCAGGCTCTGGCTGGCCTTCTGGCCCGAGCTCTTGGCGCCCTGCGAGTCGCCCTGCTGGCTCTGCTCGGCCGCGGACTCCTGCTGCTCGGCGGCGTTCTGCTCCAGCTCCTCGGCGGCCTGCTGCATGCGCTGTTGCGCGTCGGGCTGCTCGCTGGCCTTGGCGGCCTCGCGCGCGCTCTTGGCCAGCTCGCGCGACTCCTCGGCCGCCTGCTGCTGGCGCTCGGCCAGCGCCGGCTTGCCGCC
>JBEBGT010000548.1:0-2885 GCA_040081365.1 Candidatus Eiseniibacteriota bacterium
GCACCATGCTGTGCAGCCGGTCGCCGAACTCGCCGCTCGCGAACGTCCACACCGCGCCGGCCGCGAGCGCCAACAGCGCCAGCCCCCACGGCCACACCGCCCCCACGATGACCAGCCCCGACACGAACGCCCCGATCCACGCGCTGCGTGTGTACGTGGTCGCGAGCCCGATCGCCGCGAGCAGCGCCACGGCCGCGGCCCCCGTGCGCCAGCGCGCATCGCGCGCGGTGAGCGCCAAGGCGAGCGCCACCGGGAACTCGAGCAGCAACTGGCCGCCGTAGGTCATGTGGTGATGCGACAACCCGCGCGCGCGCCACTCGTAGGCGTGGCCATGCGACCACCACACCAACGTGCTGATGAGCGCCACGACGCCGGTGGCCACGAGATACGCCGCCAGTGCGCGCCGCCCGAGCCGCTCGTCACGCGCATGGAACGCCGCCAGTGCGGCGATCAACGGCATGAGCCCCTTGCTCACACGCGGGAAGCTGCCCGCCGGATCGAGCGCGAACACACTGGCCACCACCAACGCCACGAACCACGCCAGCGCGCCCCACGTGAGCGGCAGCACGGGCCACACCGGACGCGGCCGGCGCGCGAACAGCGCCAGCGTGAGCACGCCGCACAGCGCGGTGGCGATGCCCATGGGCGCAATGGGCCCGGGCAGCACCGCCGCGAACAGCACGAACGCCGCGCCCGCGGCCCACGCCAGGGCGTCCGGACGACTGCCGGCGACGCTCATGAACGCCGCTCGCGTTCGAGCGCGCGCAGGAACTTGCGGTCGGCATCGGTGAGGTCGGCGCCGGCCAGCAGGTCGGGCCGGCGCTCGAACGTGCGGCGCAACGCCTCTTCACGCCGGGCCCGGGCGATGTGCGCGTGGTTGCCCGACAGCAGCACGTCGGGCACGCGCCAGCCCTGGTACTCGGCCGGCCTCGTGTAGTACGCGCAGTCGAGCAGGCCCGAATGGAACGAATCGCTTTCGACCGAGTCGAAGCAGCCCACGACGTCGGGCTGCAGCCGCGCCAGCGCATCGACCACGCACAGCGCCGCGGGCTCGCCGCCCGAGAGCACGAAGTCGCCGAGCGAGAACTCCTCGTCGATCAGGTGCTCGGCCACGCGCTCGTCGACGCCCTTGTAGCGCCCGCACACGATCACCAGATGCTCATCCTGTGCCCAGCGGATGGCCGTGGCCTGATCGAAGCGCGGCCCCTGCGGCGAGGTGAGCACCACGCGCGTGGCCGGCGGCCGTGCGCCGCGTTCGCCCACCGCGAGCGAACCCAGCGCGCGCGCCAATGGCTCGATCTTCATGACCATGCCGGGGCCGCCGCCGAACGGCGCGTCGTCGACGGTCTTGTGCACGTCCTCGGTGAAGTCGCGCAGGTTCACCACCTGCACGTCGAGGCGGCCCTTCTCGCGGGCGACCCGGATCATCCCGTCGCCGAACGCGCCAGGGAAGAACTCCGGGAAGATCGTGACGAGGGAGATGCGCATGGGGATCGGCTTCTGCTCCCATGTTCGCGCGGCCGGGCGAGCCCGGCCGGGAACTCTAGAACTCGTCGAACCCCGCCGGCAGGTCGAGCGTGATCACCCGAGCGGCCACATCGAGGTGCTTCATGAACGGCGGCTGGCAGGGCAGCAGCTTGCCCTTCTCGCCCTCGAGCTGGAGCAACGGCTGGCCCACGTTGAACACGACCTCGGCGACCACACCCAGTTCCTTGCCCGAAGGATCGATCACACGCATGCCCGCGAGCTCGTAGGCGTACGACTTGCCCGGGCCCGGGTCCGGCAGCCGCACGGGCTCGGCCCAGAACGCACCATTGGTGAGCGTCGACGCCCCTTCGCGCGACGTGATGCCCTCGACCATGACGAGCAGCCGTCCGGCCGCGGCACGCACGCGCTTGAGCGTGACGCCGCGCATGCCCTCGCGCTCGCCCCGCCACTCGAGCGTGGCCAGCGCCATGAGCTGGTCCGCGCTCAGCGGGCAGCCATCGACATAGAACTCACCGGCCACGCCGTGCGGGCGGCCGATCCGGCCAATGGCGATCAGTCCGCGATCTCCAGACCCATGCGGCGGTCGATGCGGGCCGCGGCAGCGCCGAGCGCCAGTCGCAGCGAACGGGCGGTGCGGCCCTGCTTGCCGATGACGTGACCCATGTCGTCCGGGTGCGTGCGCAGTTCGAGCTCGCCGCCGTCCCCGGCCTCGAGCACCTCGACCGCGACGTCGTCGGGATGATCGACGAGTCCCTTGGCCATGTACGTGACCAGGTCGCGCAGCTTGAAATCGTGCTCGTCGGGATCATGCGGCTCGCGCGGTGCGGCGTCGCGCGGCATCCCGATCACTTCGATGTCGGTGCGGGGCGCGGGGCGATCGGCACGGACGATAATCGCAGCCCGCTCCAGAGCAGCAGCGTCGTCGACAGGCCCCACAGGAGCAGCGTCGACGCCGCCTGGTTTCGGTGCAACATACTTATTCCGGCGACGCACAGGACGGCCCCAGCCGCCCACATCAGGAGTACGGTTCGGATCGGACATTGGAGGACACTCGCCAGTCGGTGGTTGGTGTGGTCCCGTCCGCCCTGCGACACCGGGCGGCCGTCGCGCATGCGCGTGAGGACCACGAAGATCATGTCGAACGCCGGGTAGGCCAGGATGAGCGGCGCACCGGCGCGGCCCCACCCTGGAGCCGCTCCCTGCATGGTCATGAGTGCGGAAGCGCCGAGACTATACCCCAAGACCAGACTGCCTGCGTCCCCCAGGAAGATGCGGGCTTTGGGGAAGTTGTAGGGCAGGAACCCGAGGCAGGCCCCGGCCAGTGCCAGCTGGGCCGCCGCCACCCCGTTGGCCCCCCGCTCCATGGACGTCCAGGCGAACCCGGTGAGGGCGATGGC
>JBEBGT010000073.1:0-10846 GCA_040081365.1 Candidatus Eiseniibacteriota bacterium
GGCGGGCCTCGGCGGCCCGCGCCAGCACCGCCACCGGCGAGGCGGCCGGCGCAAGTTCGAACGTCCAGGGCCCGGCGTAGCCCACCTTGAGGAAGGCCAGCAGCGTGCTGGCCCAGTCGATCGACCCGTCGTAGGGCACGAGATGGTCGTCGCGCGAGCCGCGGTTGTCGTTCATGTGCGTGGCGATGATGTGTCCCGACGCCGACTCGATGGCATCGACCGGATCGCCCAGCAGGCGGGCATGGCCGGTATCGACGCAGATGCCTGCCACCGGCCAGTCGGTCGCGTCTTCGATGAGCGCCACCAGCGCGTCCGGGGTCGAGAGCCGGTTGGTCTGCACCTCGAGCGCCATCTGCACGCCGCGTTCCCCGGCGTACGGCATCAGCACGTCGAGGCTGGCCCGCGCCGCCGAGGCGTCGTTGTCGTTGGCGGCGGCCACGTGGCCGGGCAGACCGAGGTGCACCACCACGGTGTCGAAGCGCAGCGTCCTGGCGATGTCGATGGCCGCCCGTGTCTCGTCCATGGCGATGAGGCGGGCGGCGCTGTCGCCGGAGGCGAGGGACAGCGAGCCGCGCCATTTGCCGTCGAAGGCCTGGGCGGTCGGCGCGTGCACCGCCGCCAGCGTCAGCCGCGTGTCGTCGAGCCACTCGCCCAGCTGCTGCACGGCCGCCGGATCGGCGTAGTCGAAGTGCGACTTCAGCGCAAAGAGCTCGATGGAGTCGAAGCCATGCGCGGCAATCTCGACCAGGTGCTCCCGGTCGAGGCGGAACTGGTGGAAGAGGTACGTGGAAACGCTGAAGCGGGCGGCGCTCACGATGGGCGTGAATTGTACCGCAGCTCGTCCACCAGGCCGCCGAGCAGTTCGCCGAGCCGTGCGAAACGCGGATCGCGGTTGAGCGTGCGCCGCACGTAGGTGAGCGTCCGCGGGACGTACTGCATGTAGACGGGATTGCCCCGCGTCGTCGTCTGATAGCCGAAGGTGCCGAGCGCCTTGAGGTTGCGCTGCAGGGCCATGAGATCGAAGCGGCGGCGGAAGGCGGCGCCGGCGTCTGGTGTGGCCGCGGTGCCGCGCGACAGCGCGCCCCGACCATCCGACAGTCGCCACGTGCGAGCGCTGGCGTGAAGCAGCGCGGCGAGGACGTCCTGTCCATCCTGCATAGCGCGACAGGATACGCACTTCCGCGGGTGTGGCGCTACTCGCCCGCGCCGGATGGGCCGTGCGGGGGTACCGCCTCGGGGGTGTTCAGTGTCCCGCGGTGGGGCGGCGGATCACCGTCGAGAGTGGCGCCAGCTCGACACCGGCCAGACGCTTGGCCGACAGCGCGCGCTCGAGCCACGGTGCCGTGCGGTCGGTGACACGCAGCAGTACGAGCGCGTTGCCACGTTTGCGCGCGCGCTCGAGCGCGTCGGACCAGGCTTTGTCGAGCGTCTTGGGACTGCCGCGCCTCGCCTCGTAGTCGAGCATGATGTCGGGCTCGTCATAGGCGGCTCCCACGCGCGAGGCGAGCGTGCGGCACACGGAACGCGGGACCGCGCCGATGTGGAGGAACGGCAGGTGCGCGCGGCGCAGTTCGGTGTACACCGCCGTCATGAACGGTTCGTCCTGGGTGGCGAACGACCCCATGAGGTTGGCCACCGCCACCACCGGCGACGCCAGTTCGATCTCACGCCGCAGCGACTGTTCGATCTTGGCCCCCGTCATGTTCACGAGCAGCGTGGCGGGTCCCGGGTTCACGCGCGGGTAGTTCTCGGGTTCCATCGGCATGAACAACACGACCTCGCGCTTGTGTTCACGCGCCGCGCGCAACACCGGGCTCTTGCCCGCGCCCGTCGCGGTGGCGGCCACCGCGAAGCCCTCGGCTCGCGCGCACGCGGCCACCAACAGGGACTCGTCCTCGGTGGCGGCGAACAGCACCAGCGCGATCTTCGCGACCGCCGGAGGCGCGTCGTCGTCGGAGCGGCCGGGGCGCACCAGCTCGAGTTCGTGCGTGGGGCGGCCGGGCACGCCCACGAGCATGGTCACCACCAGCGCGCCGTCCGAGTTCACGCGTTCACGGCCCGACAGCACCGCACCACCGCCGGCTTCGACCGAGCGCGTGACCAGATGGTTCACCAGCAAGGGCGCGCCGTCGTGCGGCAGCGTGACTTTCCAGTGCAGCGACGGGCCGGTGCCGGTCTCGACCTCGCTCTGCACGGCGTCGTGCGAGATCCCGGCGCGCGACAGCCCCTGGTCGATGAGCTTGCCCACGATACGCACCGCGTGCGCGCGCTCGCCCATGTGCAGCCAGCGCCACACCGCCAACCGCCCGGAGTCGGATGTCGCCCACGCGAACATCTCGCCTGCCAGGAACAACAGCAGGACACCGGCCGCGACCATGCCGAGGATGAACGGCGCGCGGTTCTGTTTGGGGGCGGAGCGTCGTTTGACCATGGAGAGGACGCCGCACAGTAAGGAGTCCCGCGCGACAGCGTCAACGGTGCTGCGCCGGGAAACGCACGATGCCGACGGGTGTCCGCGCTCGCGGTGGGCGTGATCCCGGGCACGGTGCGCCGGGTGTGCCCGGTGGGTCGTGAGGCGCTTGCTCGGAATGGCGAGTGGGAGTGAACGGGTGGCCCCGGGGGCCGGCCCGGCCGGCCGACCACTCGACGCGCGATTCGCAATGCATACCGGCCGCCACCTATGGGAGGATGGCCCGGGCCCCTCGACCGGCGGGGCTTTTTGCACATGCGTGACACCGGCCACATACCCCGGTGACACGCTTTTCCGGTGGCAAGCCGATGATTCCCAGTAAGCTGCAGCTGTGGCCGTTGCTGTGGTCGACCGAAGTTCGGGCACCGCTCCCCGAAGAGCCTGCCCGGCGCCTTCACCTTCCGGGAGGTTGGTTCCATGAAGTCGCTGCGACTGCTCGCCCTCGCGCTCCTCGCTACTGCATCGTTCGGCACCGCGGCCCAGGCCTGCGACGCCACCAAGTCCGCCGCGAACGCCAACAACCCGCACGGCCAGAACACGGCCATCACGGCGGCCGCCAGCAAGGGCCGCGTGCCCTCGGTGCCCGCCAGCGGCGGTTGCTCCGCCGAGGCGATCACCTACAAGACGGCGTCGAGTTCACCCAAGGCCGCCATGGGCCAGTGCACCGCCGAGATGGCCGCCCAGTGCACGCCCGCCATGCGCGCCGCGTGCGAGAAGAACGCCGCGGTCGCCGCCGCGATGGGCTGCAACGTGAAGGGCGCGTCGGCCGGCAAGATGGCCAACGGCGCCAGCTGCAATGCGCACGGCACCAGCGCCGCCACGGCCGCGAACAGCGCGGACCACTGCGCGGCCATGAAGAACAGCGCCACCACCGCCAGCACGGGTGACCACTGCGCCAACATGAAGAGCGCGGCTGCGGCCACCGCCGCCTCGGCCGGCATGAAGTGCTCGGCGCACATGAACGCCGTGGCGCATGACTGCTCGGCGTGCGAGGACTGGTCGAGCTGCGAGCAGGACGTGCGCTCGCTCGGCGCCAAGGCGCAGGTCGTGGGCCTCAAGAACGGCGCGATGATCGTGTACACCGCCGATCGCAAGACCGACGTGAAGGCGCTGCAGAGCGTCGTGGCCAAGCGCAACGAGAAGATGGTCGCTGCGTTGTCGGCCGGCAGCGACAAGAAGCTGTGCGACGACTGCAAGCAGCTCCGCGGCGCGATGGCGAGCGGCAAGCTGCACCGCGAGGTCGTGAACGTCGAGCGCGGCTGCATGACGCTGATCACCTCGAATGACCGCGGTGTCGTCCAGAAGATCCGCAACATGACCGCTCCGCAGATGGCCGTGCGCTAGTCGCACGCCTCCCGCAATACCGTTCGGGCCGGTTCGCAGTCGCGAGCCGGCCCGAAGTGTTCCCGGGTGCCCGCTGTGGCCGCGCGGGAGTTGACCATTCCTTCGCTTGGCGCGGGGCGTGCGCAGCGCATACGCTCAACGGTACCGAATGCGCATCCCGAGGCCGTCGTTCCTACCCCGCTCCCGGCAGCGGAAGCTGGCGTTGTTGATCCTGGCGGTGGCGCTGCCCGCGCTGGCGCTGGCGGGCACCGGCGTCTGGCTGACCCTGCGCGTGGCCCGCCAGGTCGAGGCCGAGTCGGCGCGCTACAACGCCTATCTGGCCGAGAAGGTCATCGAGGCGTTCGAGCGCGAGCTGGTCGAGCAGGTGCGCGGCGCGCTCGTGACGGCCGAGGCCGTGTCGCGCACCGGTGGCACGCCCGAGGAGATCCGCTCCGCGCTCGCGGCGCGCGCGCGGCTGTTCGAAGCGCCGCAGTTCGTGCCGCTCGAGCAGCTCGAGGGCTACTCGCTGGTGGTGGTCGACAACCAGCTGCTGATCTACGGCGACGACCCTTCGGGCCAGCGTGAGCACCCGTTCGCGGCCATGCTCTTGAACGGCCCCGACGGCTACGCCATCGGCGCCGGCGGCTGGTGGTTCAACCCGCGCTCGTTCCTGGCCACGAACCTGCGCAACGTGGTGATCGAGCGCCTGCCGCAGACGCCGCGCATGTACGGCGGCCTCGAATCGACGCGTCACTTGGCGATCGGCGTCACCGACGACGACGGCCACGAGGTCGCGCACGTGCGCGAGTCCTCGTCACGCCACACGGCGCGCATCATTCCCATGACCGGCCCGTTCGAGGGCTATCACGTGCGCGTGTCCGCCACGCTCACCTCGCCGGTGGCGTTCGCCGACCGGCTGGTGGTGATCGAGGTCGCGTTCATCGCCCTGCTCACGCTGGTCATGCTCGGGTCCACGTTCGTGGGCGCGCGGTACATCTTCCGGCAGGTCGAACTGGTGAACGCCAAGACCAGCTTCGTCTCGAACGTCACGCACGAGCTCAAGACCCCGATCGCGGTGATCAAGCTGGCAGTGGAGACCCTGGAGCTGGGCCGCTACCGCACGGACGAGGAGCGCGACAAGTATCTGCGCACGATCATGCGCGAGAGCGATCGGCTGGCGCAGTTGGTCGACAACATCCTGGACTTCTCGCGTATGGAGGCCGGGCAGCGCACGCTCAACCTGGGTCCGGTCGACGTCCGCGACGTGGTGCACAGCGGCATGGAGGGGTTCCGGCTGCGGCTCGAGGACGCCGGCTTCCACTACGAGGTGAAGCTGCCGGACACCCTCCCACAGGTGCTGGGGGACAGCCGGGCGCTCCACCACTGCCTGCTGAACCTGTTGGATAACGCCGTGAAGTACTCCAAGGACCGCAAGGACATCCGGGTGGTGGTGGGGACCCAGGACGGCATGGTGACGCTGGCGGTCACGGACCTGGGGATCGGGATCCCCCCCGAGGACCAGGAGCGGATCTTCGAGAAGTTCGCCCGGGCCGAGAGCGGCCTGGTGCACAACGTGAAGGGCGCCGGTCTGGGGCTGTCGCTTGTGGAGATGCTGGTTCGCGCGCATCATGGCCGGGTGGACGTGGCTAGCACGCCCGGGAATGGCAGTACGTTCACCATCCTGCTGCCCATCTGGGACGGAGGCCGCGGCTCCGGCAACGCGTCAGCGTGACCCGATCGCTCATGACCCCCGGCCATGAGTGCGGGATTCCATGCGAGTGCCGCTCGCGGTGTGGGGCTCGAAGCCCTGGGAGACGGACATGAAGAGGATCCTGGTCGTCGAAGATGAAGAGGGCCTGCTGGACGGCCTTGCCAACAATCTCCGGTACGAGGGCTACGAAGTGCTGACGGCGCGCAATGGTCAGGAAGGCCTGCGCACCGCGCTCAAGCAGAAGCCCGACGCCGTGTTGCTCGACATCATGTTGCCCGAGAAGGACGGTTTCACCGTCTTGAAGGAGTTGCGCCAGCGGCACAAGGACATTCCGGTGTTGGTGATGACCGCGCGCAACTTCGAAGCCGACGTGCTCAAGGGCTTCGACCTCGGTGCGGATGACTACGTCACGAAGCCGTTCAACGTGAAGGAACTCATGGCGCGCGTGAAGCGCCTGGTGGCGCGCGGGCCCATGAATCTGGGCACGCCGGCCACGACCACCTACACGTTCGGCGACGTCGAGGTGCGCTTCGAGCCGCGCGAGGTGCTGAAGGTCGGCACCCAGGTGGCGCTGTCGTTCAAGGAGTTCGAGCTGCTCAAGTACCTGATCGAGCACCGCGGCCGAACCGTGAGCCGTGAGGAGCTGCTCGAGGAGATCTGGGGCGTCGACGAGGAGCTGGGCGTCACCACGCGCACCGTCGACACGCATGTCTCGAATCTGCGCAGCAAGCTGGGTGATGGCTTCGAGAAGCCGTTCATCGTGGCCGTGCACAAGGTGGGCTACAAGTTCGTGGAGCCCTAGGCCCCGTGCGCTTCCGTCGTCGCGATCCACTCACCCCGCGGGCCGCAGGGCTCGCGGGGTGTCTTCTGGGCGCCGCGCTGTTCGCGGCCGGCATGGCGTTGTCGTCGGCCGGCTGCGGCCGCGGTGAGGGCCCGCGCGTGCAGGTGGTGAACGCCTCGGGCCGGCGCATCGACGCGCTGTGGGTGCGCTCCGAGCACGACTCCGTGCGCGTGCCGCCGCTCGCTCCGGGCGAGAGCGTCGAGGTGCGCCCGCACGTGCGTGGCGAGGACCTGCTGTGGATGACCGGCACGTTCATGGGCCGCCGCATCGAGTCGCACGGCGGCGACTACGTGGAGGCCACGGGTGGCTATCGCTTCCGCGCCACCATCGATTCCACGGGCAACGCCGAGATGAAGTTCATCCGGCTGGGGCTCTGGTAGGGCGCGAACCGCTCACGCGCCGTTCGCGGGCGCGACGTTGTCGAGATGCCATGCCGTGTGCACCCACTGCCCGCCGCGCCGCACGAACACCTCGGTGCCGCGCCCGTGCACGATCTGTTCGCCACCGTTCGCTGGCGCGAGCGTGGCGTGGAACGCGGTGTACACGATGACCACGTCGCCGTAGGACTGGAACTCGTTCACCGGGAACTCGAGCGAACGGAGCTTCGCCCCCGTCCGGGCGAACTCGTCCATGTGCTCCAGTGTGGAGGCCCGGTCGTTCCAAGGGCCGCCGCTCCAGCCGATCGCCAGCAGCTCGTGCGGCACGAGCCGGTCGAAGGCCGCGCGATCGTTCGTGAACCATGCCCACCACGTGGCCTCGCGCAGGCGCAGGATCTCGGTACGGGTTGCCTCGTCCGGTACCGGGCCGAAGTCGCGGCGGGTGGCGGGACTCGGCGCGGCCGGGGCGGCAGGCGGCTGTGGTGTGGATCCTTCGGGACGCATGGCTCTCTCCTCGGAACTGCTGCGGTGGGGGCTCAGGATGGCGGTAGTATCGAGACATGGCCCAGCGCGCGCTTCCGGAATCCTGCTCGACGACGCTATTCGTGGGTGAGCTGTTCGAGCTCGCCGATTGGCGTTGCGCGGGCCACGACACACGCGGCCGCGAGGACGAATGGTGCGATGCCGACCGTGTCGTGGTGACGCGCCGCGGGGCCTACGAGCTGTCGCAAGACGGCGAAGCAGCGCTGGTCGACCCCGCCACGGTGACGTTCTGGCGCCAGGGCAGCTACTACCGCGTGCGGCACCCGCTCGAAGGCGGCGACGACTGCACCGTGTTCCGCCTGCGCGAGCGCGGCACGCGGCTGCTGGCAGACGCGCGGCGCGGCGTGTTCGCCCGCCGGGCCCGGCCGCTCGCCGGCCGCGCCTATCTGGCGCAACGCGTGGCGCTCGAACGGGCGCGGCAGGGGTTCGACGACGTCTCGGTGGAGGAGCCCGCGCTCGAGTTCCTGCGCTCCTGTGCCGACGCGCCCGACCCCGAGCCGCCAGCCTGCGTCACGCGCGCGGCGCGCGAGCAGGTGGAGCACGCCCGGCAGGTGATCGCACGCGACTTCCGTGATCGGCTCTCGATGCTGAGCGTGGCGCGGCAAGCGGGCTGCTCGGCCTTCCACCTGAGCCGGCAGTTCCGGCGGGTCACGGGTGCGAGCTTGCATCGCACGCTCATTCGCACCCGGCTCCGCGCCGCGCTCGAACAACTGCTCGACACCCCGGAGCGTTTGGTCATGATCGCGCTCGAAGCCGGCTTCGCCTCGCACAGCCACTTCACGGACGCGTTCCGCGCCGAGTACGGCTGCGCGCCGAGCGCGGCGCGCGCGCGCTTCAACGCGCGCGCCCCGGAGGATCGACCGCCACACCGGCGGCGCTGAGCGCGCTCAGGAAACGCGCGCGGTCATCGGGCGAACACCCGAGCCAGCGTACCTCGCGCGTGCCGCCGAAGCGGCCGCGCACGGACACGGGCGGCTGCAGCTCGAGCACGACGGTGGGTTCGCCGGGCAACGCCACCGCGCGCAGCACATCTCGGCCGCGCCGCTCGCGGGCCGTCGCGCTCGTGTGCGCCGCCATGATCCCGGCGAGCGGCAGACGGAGCCGCCAGCGTGAGCCCACCGCCAGCGCCAGCGCGTCCGCCGTGATGCGGGTGCGCGATCGCGCGAGCGCCACGTGCTCGCGGACGAGGTCGACCAGCGCCAGCAGCGTGAGCGCGCTCAGCGTCCACGCCCACGCGGGATGCCGGGCGTGCAGCGCCAGGTGCACCGGGATGCCCTCGCACAGGCACACCAGCACCAACGCGAGGGTGATCGTGAGGTGGCCGGACTCGCGATGATGCGTGAACTCGGCCGTGTTCGCGGCCGGCACGGTCATGCGTCGATGCCGCGCGACTCCGCGGCGCGCGCCAGTCGGGCGAACTCGTCGAGCGTGAGCGTCTCGCCGCGGCGGGTGAGCGCGATGCCGGCCTGGCGCCCCACGCGTTCCACCTGCTCGCGGGGCAGGCCGAGCGCGTTCTCGAGCGTGCTGAAGAGCTGCTTGCGGCGCTGCTGGAACGACGCGCGGATGATGCGGAACAGCAGGGCCTCGGGGGCCTCGACCGGCGGGTGCTCGCGCAGGAAGAAGCGCACGAGCATGGAATCCACCGTGGGCCGGGGCCAGAACGCCCCCGAGCGCAGCGTCATGAGCGGTTCCATGAGCGCGTGGTAGCGCGCGAACAACGTGAGTGCGCCGTATTCGGGCGTGCCGGCCGCGGCGGCGAGGCGTTCGGCGTATTCCTTCTGCACCAGCAGCACCGCCGTGCGCACCACCTTCTGCGACGCGAACAGGTGCTCGAGGATCGGCGTGGTGACGTTGTACGGGATGTTGCCCACCACCACCAGGCGGTCCACGCCATGCGCGGCGGCCGCGGCGGCGAGGTCGAACTCCAGGAAGTCGCCCTCGACGATCGTGATGCGCGGCACGTCTCCGCACTCTTCGCGCAGGTATTCCGCCAGACCGATGTCCTTCTCGACCGCGATCAGGTGCTTGACGCGCCGGGCGATACGCAGCGTGAGCGCGCCGGCGCCGGGCCCGATCTCGACCGCGACGTCGTCTTCGCGCAGGTGCGAATGCTCCACGATGCGCTCGCACAGCTCCTCGCGGATCAGGAAGTTCTGCCCGAAGCGCTTGCGCGGCGACAGCCCACGCGACATGAGCGCGTCTTTCACGCGCTGCAGCTCGCTGGTGCCGGTCTCGCGCTGGGCGCGTTCGCGCACGTATTCCGAGGCGCGGGGCTTGCGCGGGTCGCGCGGAGGCGTGTGGGACATGCGCGCGAGTGTCGGGCATGGGGTGCGCCCGCGGCAAGCCGCACGCGCGCCGAACCGCGGCTACGCCTCGCGCACGTCCCCGGACAGGTCGGCGGCGTCGAGGGCTTCGCGCGCCATCTCGCGCGCGTAGGGGTCATCCGAGCGCGCGGCGAGTTCGCACAGCGCGTCGCGACCCTCGTCGCCGATGGCGGCGAGCGCGTAGGCAGCGTGGTGCCGCACCCACCACGAGCGATCGCTCACGCACGCCACGAGCGAGTCCACCGCGGGGGAGGCCGCGAGCCGCCCCAGCGCCTGCGCGGCCATGGCGCGCACCGGCCAGCTCTCGTCGGTGAGCGCCATGGCGAGTGCGGGGATCGCTTCCCCCATGCCCAATCGCCCCAATGCGCGGGCGGCGGCCACGCGCAGTTCGAGGTGCGGGCTGCGCAGGCGGTTGGCGATGCTGCCGCGCGCCGAACGGCAGCGCGCCACGCCCAGGGAGTCGATGCAGGCGCACTCCACGCGCGTGTCGGGCAGGCCCTGTTCGAGTGCGGCGATCAACATGGCGCGCGCCGCGGGGCCGAACGCGCGCAGGAGGCCCGACAGCGCGGGCATGGGCCGGCTCGACACGGCGGCCGGGTGCTCGAGCAGCCAGCGCAGCGCGCGCAGGTCGCGGTGGCGCGCCAGCGCGCGCGCGGCGGCGAAGCTGACGTTGGCGGGTCCGCGCACGAGCGCGCGGCGCAGCGCGCGGCGCGACTCGGTGCTGGGCAGGAAGCCCAGACGCCGCGCGGCCAGTTCGCGGCGCGCGGCGGGTTCGTGCGAGCGCAGGAGCCGGCGCTCGTGCGCCACGTGGCCGCTGCGCTTGAGCGAGCGCGACAGCTCGAGCCGCTCGCGCAGCCGCAGCGTGGTGGTGATCGCCTCCATGGCGTCCCAGAACGACTCGTGTTCGGCGCCCGACACCGCCCGGCGCAGCGTGCGCGCGGGCACCCGGCCGGCCACGCGTCCGCCCAGCAGCCGGAACAGTTCACCGGCCCGGAGCCGTGCCGACCCGCGCTGGGAGCGCCGGACCGAGCGCACCAGCAGCAGCACCAGCGCGATGGCCGTGAGCGGCATCGCGATGGCGAAGAACAGGACCAGCCAGTGGGGGGATTCTGGAGTCGGCATGCCGTTCTAGTCATCGGACTCCCCGGGCCACACTTGATGGGTGATAATCCCCGATTCTGCAGGGGGTTCCAGCCGCGCTCGGGCGTTGACACGGGCGGAACGCGACCCGTAACATTTTGTTCCCTCTGCACCCCC
>JBEBGT010000549.1:0-2881 GCA_040081365.1 Candidatus Eiseniibacteriota bacterium
ATCAGCGTGCGCGTGCCCGAGCATTCCGTCGGCGTGCTGCACGGCACGCGCACGCTGATCCTGCAGGACGCCAATGGCATGATCCGCGAAACGCATTCGGTCTCGGCCGGGCTCGATTACCCGGCCTTGGGCCCCGAACACGCGTGGTTGAACGACCAGGGCATGGCGACATACGAGAGCGTCACCGACGCCGAAGCGCTGGCCGCTTTCGAGACGCTGGCGCGGCTCGAGGGCATCCTGCCCGCGCTCGAGTCGTCGCACGCGCTGGCGTGGGTCTTACGCGAGGGCAAGAAGCTCGGGCGCGACACCGTGGTGCTCGTGAACCTGTCCGGCCGCGGCGACAAGGACGTGGCCGAAGTGCTGCGCGTGACCGGCCGCTCGCTGTAGGAGGTCGGGCGTCCCGACTCCGGAGGAGCAAGTGAAGGGAGGAAGCACGATGCGTCTCCTCAAGCAGTTGTACTGGTTGCCGAGCGCGCTGGTCCTGGGTGCGCTCGCGAGTGCCCTGTGGGTGTCGGACCACCGGCTGGAACTCCGGCGCACGCCGGGCCCGCTGCACCTGGCCCAGGTGTGGTGGTCCCCCGAGGCGGCGAGCCACGGCGCACACACGCTCTACGGCCGGGTCGTCAATCACACCGACTCCACCTGGGAGAACGTCCAGGTCAGCCTCGACTTCCAGAACCCGAACGGCGAGAGCCTGTTCGTGCGCACCGTCGTGCTCGGCCGCGTGCGCCCCGGCGAGCCGACCGTGTTCACGACCGGTCCGCTCCCGACGCGCGCCTATCACATCGAGTTGCTCGCGATCACCGGAACGCTGCCCGCCCCGTGGCCGATCGACCTCGACACACCCCTGGACGGCACGGCACGCGGTCCCGGGTCGCGCGGCCACCGTCGCAGCCGCACGCGAGGCCGTCCCGGTCGTCACACTCGACTTGCGCTCGCGAGCAAGGCCGCGCGGGTGGCGAGCTCATCGCGCCCGCAGCGCGGGGAGCCGACGAGCCCCGCCACGAGCAAGCGATGACCACTCCCGAACCGTTCGTGCATCGCTTCGAGCCCGCACCGCCGGGCGACAGTGACGGCACGTTGCTGTTGCTGCACGGCACGGGCGGCAACGAGAACGACCTGCTGCCGCTCGGCCGCGCCGTGGCGCCGCACGCCGCCTTGTTGTCGCCACGCGGGCAGGTGCTCGAGCACGGCATGCCGCGCTTCTTCCGCCGGCTGGCCGAGGGTGTGTTCGACCACGACGATCTGGTGGCGCGCACCGCTCAGCTGGCGGCATTCGTGCAGGACTCCGCGCGGCAGTATGCGTTCGATCCGCGGCGCGTGGTGGCCGTGGGGTTCTCGAACGGCGCCAACATCGCCGCCGCCATGATGCTGCTGCACCCGGACGTGCTCGCGGGCGCGATCCTGTTGCGTCCCATGGTGCCGTTCATCGCCGAGCAGATGCCGTCGCTCGCGGGCCGCCGCGTGCTGGTGGCCGCCGGCCGCAGTGACCCGATCGTGCCCGCGCGGCAGAGCGAGGTGCTGGCCGAGATGCTGCGCGAGGCCGGCGCCGAAGTGACGCTGCACTGGTCGCCCGGCGCGCACGGCCTGGAGCGCGCCGACCTCGCCGCGGCCACCGCCTGGTGGCAGGCCGGCGGCACGCCCGCTACGCGCTGAACGGGGGCGGAGGGGCCCGAACGCTCCGGGCCGAGCCGCCCGTTCCGTGACGCCGCAGCGCCGCTGTGCTATAAAACGCCGCCGCTCGTGCGCCCGTAGCTCAACTGGATAGAGCGTCAGCCTCCGGAGCTGAAGGTTACAGGTTCGACCCCTGTCGGGCGCACCACCTCATCGTTTCCGCTGCAGCCCCAGCCGCTGCGGCGCAGGACATCGCGGCAGTCCTCGTCCCGCCGCACGCCATCCGCGGGAGCGCGTGAACACTTCCGAGCCCACATCAAGCGAGCGCTTCAAGCCCAACGCCTCGCGTGAGATGGCGTCCATGTTCGACGACGTCTCGGGCCGCTACGACCTGTTGAACCGGGTCATGACGCTGGGCCAGGACAGCGCCTGGCGCGAGGCCATGTGGCGCCGCGTGCCCGCCCATGCGAGGCACGTGCTCGACCTGTGCACCGGCAGCGGCGTGTCGCTGCCCGGCCTGCGCCGGCCCGGCCGCACGCTGCTCGGCATCGACGTCAGCCTCGCGATGCTGCAGGTGGCGGCCGCCACGCACTCCGATGGCGGCTGGTCGCCGCGCGTGACGTGTGCCGACGGCTTCCAGCTGCCGCTACGCGCCGGTTCGATCGACGCGGTCACGGTGGCGTTCGGCATCCGCAACCTGCGCCCGCGCCGCTCCGCACTCGCCGAGATCGCGCGCGTGCTGGTGCCGGGCGGCCGACTGGTGGTGCTCGAGGCCGCGGCACCCGCGCCGGGGCCCCTCGCACCGTTCGCGCGTTGGTGGATCCGGCACGCCATCCCGTTCGCCGGCCGGCTGTCGCCGGACCCCACGGCCTACCGCTACCTGAGCGAGAGCATCTTCGAGTTCGGCTCGGGCCCCGAGTTCGAGGCCGACCTCGCCGCGGCCGGCTTCCGGAAGCTCGAGTCTCGCGCGTTCCTGTTCGGCGCCTCGCGGCTGTGGGTGGCCGAGAGCGTGCCGCTGGTTGGTCAAAAAGCCACCGAGCGGGCCGGAACCGTGCAGCCCGCAACGTCACGACCGGGCCAACTCGCGCACTCCGAAGCCGACGCATTCGCCGAACTGGACGAGGCGCGCGGCTGGCTGCTGCTCAAGGCGGGCCTGAGCGTGGCGCTCACGGCCGCGCTGGCGTGGGCGCTGCTCGTGTGGGTCAAAGTGCGCGACCACTTGCCGTTATCGCCGCCGCAGCAGGCCGGGGCCTGGCTGCTGCTGATC
>JBEBGT010000074.1:0-10825 GCA_040081365.1 Candidatus Eiseniibacteriota bacterium
CACGCGCGCCGTGCCACGCTGGAACATGCCACCGATGCGGCCCCGGCGCGACGACAGATCGCCGATGATGTCGCCCATGTACTCCTCGGGCACCACGACCTCGACGTCCATGATGGGCTCGAGCAGCCGCGGCTTGGCCTTCGCACAGGCTTCCTTGAACGCGATCGAACCCGCGATCTTGAACGCCATTTCACTGGAGTCGACGTCGTGGTACGAGCCGTCGATCAGGCGCACCATGATGTCGACCATCGGATAACCCGCGACGATGCCGTTCTTGAGCGCCTCTTCGACACCCTTCTCGACCGCCGGGATGTACTCCTTCGGGATCGAACCACCGACGATCTCGTTCTCGAACGTGAAGCCGGTGCCCGCCGCCTGCGGCTCGATCTTGAGCGTGACATCGCCGAACATGCCCTTGCCGCCGGTCTGCCGGATGAACCGGTGCCGCTGCTCGGCCGCTGCCGTGATCGTCTCGCGGTACGCGACCTGGGGCTTGCCGACGTTCGCATCGACCGTGAACTCGCGCTTCATGCGGTCGACGATGATCTCGAGGTGCAACTCGCCCATGCCCGAGATGACCGTCTGCGAGGTCTCTTCGTCGGTGCGCACGCGGAACGTCGGGTCTTCCTCGGCGAGCCGCTGCAGCGCGACACCCATCTTCTCCTCGTCGACCTTCGACTTGGGTTCGATGGCGACGTCGACGACCGGCTCGGGGAACGTCATGGCCTCGAGCACGATGGGGCTGTCGAGCGCACACAGCGTGTGGCCCGTGGTGACCTTCTTGAAGCCGATGCCGGCCGCGATGTCACCGCACAGGACCTCGGTGATCTCCTCGCGCTTGTTGGCGTGCATCTGGACGAGACGGCCGATGCGCTCCTTGTTGCCGGTGGTCGCGTTCAGCACGCTGTCGCCGGTGGTGCACTTGCCGGAGTAGACGCGGAAGAACGTCAGACGGCCGACGTACGGGTCGGTCATGATCTTGAACGCCAGCGCGGCGAACGCGTCCTTGTCGTCGGGGTGGCGCTCGACATGCGCGAACGACCCGGCGTCATGGCCCTTGATGGGCGGCTTGTCCAGCGGGCTCGGCAGGTAGTCGACGACGGCGTCGAGCAGCTTCTGCACACCCTTGTTCTTGAACGCCGAACCGCACATGACCGGATTGATCGCACCCGCCAGCGTGCCCTTGCGGATCGCGCGGCGCAGGTCGACGGCGGTGTACGGCTTCTCGTGCAGGTAGTCGTCGAGCAGCTGCTCGTCGTACTCGGCGACGGCCTCCAGCAGGTGGAAGCGCGCGGAGTTGGCGGTCTCGATCAGGTCCCGCGGGATCTCGCCCTCGATGAGCTTGGTGCCCTGTGAGCCGTCCTCGTAGGTGATCGCGATCATGTCGACGAGGTCGATCGTGCCCGTGAAGGCGTCGCCGGCGAAGATCGGCACGTTGAGCGGCACGGCCTTCGCACCCAGGCGGTCGCGCATCATCTGGACCACGTTGTCGAAGTCGGCGCCGACGCGGTCCATCTTGTTGACGAACGCGATGCGCGGCACGTTGTACTTGTCGGCCTGGCGCCACACGGTCTCGGACTGCGGCTCGACACCGCCGACCGCGCAGAACACCGCGACCGCGCCGTCCAACACACGCAGCGACCGCTCGACCTCGACCGTGAAGTCGACGTGGCCCGGGGTGTCGATGATGTTGATGCGGTGATCGCGCCAAGCGGCGGTCGTGGCGGCGGAGGTGATCGTGATACCACGCTCACGTTCCTGCTCCATCCAGTCCATCGTGGCAGCGCCGTCGTGGACTTCGCCCACGCGGTGGATACGGCCCGTGTAGAAGAGCACGCGCTCGGTCAAGGTGGTCTTGCCGGCGTCGATATGGGCCATGATGCCGATATTTCGATATTTTTCGAGCGCAGTCTGCCGAGCCATGGGCTCACGTCCTTGAAGATGGATTGTTCGGTGCTTCCGGGTACACCACCTGCCTTTCGGTGAAGAAAGTGCGGTGATGAGACGTTCGTTCAGTCGTGTGCGGGGAAGACCGTCGGGGTGCGTGTCCCCTCGGGTCCAGACCGGCAGGATCGCCGGCCTTCGTCACGGCCGAGTTACCAGCGGTAGTGCGCGAATGCCTTGTTGGCTTCCGCCATCTTGTGCGTGTCTTCGCGCTTCTTCACGGCGCCACCTTCGTTACGGGCGGCAGCCATCAGCTCCTGTGCGAACTTCTCCGCGAACGTGTGGTCCGCGCGGCCTCGGGCATAGGAGATGATCCAACGGGTGGCGAGCGCGTTGCGGCGGTCCGGACGAACCTCGACCGGGACCTGGTAGTTCGCGCCACCGACACGGCGCGACTTCACTTCCAGGACCGGCTTGACGTTGTTCATGGCCGACTTGAGGACCGTCATGGCTTCCTGACCGGTCTTCTCCTCGATCATCGTCATGGCCTTGTAGAAGTGGCCCTCGGCGAGCGAACGCTTGCCACCGTCCATGATCGCGTTGATGAAACGCGTCACGAGAACGCTGTCGTACTTGGGGTCCGCGGCCGACTCGCGGCGCGCGACATAGCCTTTGCGGGGCATCAGTATTCCTCTCTACTCCAGCGTGCCAAAGGGCAGGCTGGCGACACGGGCGCGCGTTACCCCCACCTGGGGGCTCGCGCGGGGTGCTACTTCTGAAGGACTGCCTTTGGGACGACCGGGTTACTTCGACTTGGTGCCGTACTTCGACCGGCTCTGCTTACGGCCACTGACGCCGCTGGCGTCGAGCGTGCCGCGCACGATGTGATAACGCACGCCGGGAAGATCCTTCACGCGGCCACCGCGGATGAGCACGATGCTGTGCTCCTGCAGGTTGTGGCCCTCGCCAGGGATGTAGGCAGTCACTTCGATACCATTCGTGAGCCGCACACGGGCCACCTTGCGGAGGGCCGAGTTCGGCTTCTTGGGCGTGGTCGTGTACACGCGAGTGCAGACGCCACGCTTCTGCGGACACGCCTTCAAAGCAGGCGCACCGGTCTTGCTCTTCTGTGGCCGCCGCCCATGACGGACGAGCTGGCTCAAAGTCGGCACAGTCAAACCCCCGAAAGCATTTGTGTTCTGCTGGGCGCGCGGGATGTGGGCACGGCATCAGGAAAGGATGCTGCTACGCCGTGAACCGCGCAGGCCGAGCAATCTATGGTTTATGGCGGTCGAGTGTCAAGCCGGATTTCCGCCGAGTGCCCCGATCCGGGGCCCCGGCGGCGATCCCGCCTGTAAAACTTGTAAAGTCTTTGTTCAGGCCATCCTGGCCGGGTCGTCCTCGACCTCGAGGAGCGGCGGTGCGACTTCCTTCTCGGCCTCGAGACGGACCCGGCGGTAGACCGGGAGGCCCGTTCCGGCCGGGATGAGATGACCGATGATGACATTCTCCTTGAGGCCGCGCAGCTGGTCCACCTTGCCGTGGATCGCCGCCTCGGTCAGGACACGCGTGGTCTCCTGGAACGACGCCGCCGAGATGAAGCTCTCGGTCGACAACGAGGCCTTGGTGATGCCGAGCAGCAACGGCTGGAACGTCGCCGGCTGCTGACCTTCGTTCACCATCCTCTCGTTCTCCTCCAGGACCACGAGCCGGTCCACGTGCTCCCCTTCGAGGAACGCCGTGTTGCCCGGGTCGTCGATCCGCACCTTCTGCAGCATCTGACGGACGATGACCTCGATGTGCTTGTCATCGATGCGCACGCCCTGCAGACGGTAGACCTCCTGGATCTCGTTCACGAGGTACTCCTGTACTTCCTCGATGCCCTTGATCTTCAGGATGTCGTGCGGGTTGATCGGCCCTTCGGTGAGGCGGTCGCCGGCGCGCACCACGCTGCCATTCTGCACGTACACGTGGCGGCCCTGCGGGATCAGCGACTCCTGATCCTGCCCATCCTCACCCTTGATGACGTACTTGCGCATACCGCGCGTCACGCCCACGTACTCCACGGTGCCGTCGATCTCGGCGACGACCGAGGCGTCCTTCGGGCGGCGGGCCTCGAACAACTCGGCGACTCGCGGCAGACCGCCCGTGATGTCGCGCGTCTTCGAGGTCTCGCGGCGCGTCTTCGTGAGCACCTCGCCGGCACCCACGCGCTGGCCGTCACGGACTTCGAGACGAGCCCCCGTCGGCAGCGGGTAGTGCGCGAGCTTGTGACCCTGCGCATCGAGGATGTCGATGGCCGGCTGCAGCTCCTTGTTGCGATCTTCCATGATCACGAGCAGCTTCAAGCCCGACGTGTCGTCGACCTCGTCACGCACCGTGACCTTCTCCTTGACGTCAACGAACCGCACGATGCCCGAGAAGTGCGTGACGATGGGATTGTTGTACAAGTCCCACTCGAACAGCAGCGTGTCCGCGGCGATTCCCTGCCCGTCCTGAACGAACAGGTGGGCGCCGTACGGCACGTTGTAGCGCTGCTTGACGCGCTCGCCTTCCATGAGCTCGAGCTCGGCGCCGTGCGAGACGCACACCCAGAACTCGCCGCCCTCGCGATCCGTGCCCTCGTACTTCACGCACTCGAGGTCCACGAACCGGATGACGCCCGGGTCCTTGGATTCGGTCTTCGACGACTCGACGATGCGACTGGCCGTGCCACCGATGTGGAACGTGCGCAGCGTGAGCTGCGTGCCCGGCTCGCCGATCGACTGCGCGGCGATGACGCCGGTGGCCTCGCCGAGGTCCACCAGACGGCCGGTCGCGAGGTTGCGCCCGTAGCACTTGGCGCACACACCGCGCCGCGCGTCACAGGTCAGCACCGAGCGGATGCGCATCTTCTGCAGGCCCGCCTTGGCGGCCTCGTCGACGCGCTTCTGCACGACTTCGTCGATCATCTCGCCGTTCTCGACGATGATCTCGTTGGTGATCGGATGGATGACATCTTCCGCCGCGACACGGCCCAGGATGCGGTCCGCCAGCGGCTCGATGATGTCTTCGCCGTCCTTCAGCGCACCCACGAGCAGGCCGCGGATGGTGCCGCAGTCCTCCTCGTTGATGATGACGTCCTGCGCCACGTCGACCAGACGGCGCGTCAGGTAACCGGCGTCGGCCGTCTTGAGCGCCGTGTCGGCCAGACCCTTGCGCGCACCGTGCGTCGAGATGAAGTACTCGAGAACGGTGAGGCCTTCCTTGAAGTTGTGGACGACCGGCGACTCGATGATCTCGCCGATGGCGCCCGTCATCTTCTTCTGCGGCTTGGCCATGAGGCCGCGCATACCGGCCAGCTGACGGATCTGCTCGCGATTACCACGCGCACCGGAGTCGGCCATCATGAAGATCGGGTTGAAGCCCTGACGGTCCTTCGACAGGCCCTCGAACGTGACCTTCTCGACCTCGGTGGTGGCGTGCGTCCACTCGTCGATGACCTTGTTGTAGCGCTCGCCGTCGGTGATCGCACCGTTGCGGTACGCCGCATTGATGTCGTTCACCTTCGTGGTGGCCTCGGTGATGATGAGGTCCTTCTCGGGCGGGATGCGCACGTCGTCGATGCCCACCGTGAAGGCACCCTGGGTCACGTACTTGAACCCCAGGTCCTTCAGCGAGTCGAGCAGGTCGGCCGTGACTTCGCTGCCGAGCTTGGCGTAGCAATCACCCACCAGGTTCTCGAGCTTCTTCTTGTCGAACGTGATGTTCTGGTAACCCAGGTCCCGCGGCACCACATCGTTGAAGATGACGCGGCCGGCCGTGGTCGTGATCCAACCCGTGGGCTCCGGCTTGTTGAGCGGCACGCTGCTCGCGCGCAGCGCGATGCGGCCGTGGAGTGGGATCTCGCCGTGATCGAACGCGGCGCGGACCTCGTCCGGGTTGTAGAACTTCTTGAGCCGGCGCGCGTCGGTCGCACCGACGCCGCCCGCCTCACCGCGCGGGTCCAAGACGTCGTTGCGGTCCTTCGTGACGTAGTGCAGGCCCAGCACGAGATCCTGGTGCGGCGTGGCCAACGGACGGCCGTTCGCGGGCGACAGGATGTTCTGCGTGCTCAGCATGAGCAGGCTGGTCTCGATCTGCGCCTCGAACGACAGCGGCACGTGCACGGCCATCTGGTCGCCGTCGAAGTCGGCGTTGAACGCCTGGCAGACCATGGGGTGGATACGGATGGCCTTGCCCTCGACGAGCACCGGTTCGAAGCCCTGGATGCCCAGGCGGTGCAGCGTCGGTGCGCGGTTCAGCAGCACCGGGTGGTTCTCGATGATCTCGCCCAGGATGTCCCACACCTCGGGCTTCTCACGCTCGACCAACCGCTTGGCGCTCTTCACCGTCTGGACGAAGCCGCGGTCTTCCAACTTCCGGATGATGAACGGCTTGAACAGTTCGAGCGCCATGTTCTTCGGCAGGCCGCACTGGTTCAGGCGCAGTTCCGGACCGACGACGATCACGGAACGGCCCGAGTAGTCCACGCGCTTGCCGAGCAGGTTCTGGCGGAAGCGCCCCTGCTTGCCCTTGAGCATGTCCGACAGCGACTTCAAGGGCCGGTTGCCCTGGCCACGCACGGCGCGGCTGCGGCGGCCGTTGTCGAACAGCGCGTCGACGGCCTCCTGCAGCATGCGCTTCTCGTTGCGCAGGATGACCTCGGGCGCCTTGATGTCCATGAGCTTCTTCAACCGGTTGTTGCGGTTGATGACGCGGCGGTAGAGGTCATTGAGATCCGACGTCGCGAAGCGGCCGCCCTCGAGCGGCACGAGCGGACGCAGGTCCGGCGGCAGCACCGGCACGCACTCGAGGATCATCCACTCCGGACGGTTGCCGCTGTGGCGGAAGGCCTCGACGATGCGCAGGCGCTTCAAGAGCTCCTTCTTGCGCTGGACGCTCGTCTCCATCTTGGCCTGCGCGCGCAGATCGGTCGACAGCTCATCGAGGTCCAGCTCGCCCAGCAGGTCGCGGATGGCTTCCGCGCCCATCTTGGCCTTGAGCCCCGAGTCCGGCTGCTCGTCCATGACTTCGTTGTACTGGTCCTCGGTGATGATCTCGCGCTTCTTGAAGCCGGTCTTGCCCGGCTCGATCACCACGTACGACTCGTAGTACAGGATGCGCTCGAGGTCACGGATGCTCATGTCGAGCAGATGGCCGATACGCGAGGGCACGCCTTTGAAGAACCAGATGTGCGAGACCGGCACCGCGAGCTCGATATGACCGAGCCGCTCACGGCGCACCTTGGCCTGCGTGACTTCGACGCCACAGCGGTCGCACACGACACCCCGATAGCGGATGCGCTTGTACTTGCCGCAGTTGCATTCCCAGTCCTTCACCGGCCCGAAGATCTTCTCGCAGAACAAGCCGTCCTTCTCGGGCTTGAACGAGCGGTAGTTGATCGTCTCGGGCTTCGTGACTTCACCGTGCGACCAGCTGCGGATCACGTCCGGAGAGGCCAAGCGGATGCGGATCTGGTTGAAGCTGATCTTGCGGCGCTGATCGCGGTCCTCGAACCGGCCGAAGCCCATGCGCGTGGTCGCGGCATTCAGCGTCGCTTGCAGATCGGTGTCCTGGATCATTTCAGCACTCCCTTTGGCCGAGCCCGCGCCCTCACATCTGGAGGGGGCGAGCCGTCACGGCCTTACGCCACGGGAACTCTTATGACGCGACCTGCTAGGTCGTTTCCTCGAATTGGACTTCCAGACAGAGGCTCTGGAGCTCCTTGACGAGCACGTTGAAGGACTCCGGCGTGCCGGGTTCGGGCGGGTTCTCGCCCTTCACGATCGCCTCGTAGATGCGCGACCGTCCGCCGACGTCGTCGGACTTCACCGTGAGGAGTTCCTGCAACGTGTAGGCCGCCCCGTACGCCTCGAGCGCCCACACTTCCATCTCACCGAATCGCTGACCGCCGAACTGCGCCTTGCCGCCCAGCGGCTGCTGGGTGACGAGCGAGTACGGACCCGTCGAACGCGCGTGGATCTTGTCGTCGACCAAGTGGCTCAGCTTCAGCATGTACAGGTAACCCACCGTGACGCGCTGATCGAACGCGTCACCGGTGCGGCCGTCGTGCAGCTCGACCTTGCCGTCTTCCGGCAGGCCGGCGGCCCGCAACTCGGCCTTGATCTCGTCGACCGTGGCCCCGGCGAAGACCGGCGTGGCGCAGTTGTAACCCTGCGCGTGCGCGGCCCAGCCCAGGTGCACCTCGAGGATCTGGCCGATGTTCATGCGCGAAGGCACGCCGAGCGGATTGAGGACGATCTCCACCACCTCGCCGTTGGGCAGGTAGGGCAGGTCCTCTTCCGGCACGATGCGCGCGACGACGCCCTTGTTGCCGTGGCGACCGGCCATCTTGTCGCCGACCGACAGCTTGCGGCGCTTCGCGATGTACACCTTCACGAGCTTGACCACGCCCGGCGGGAGTTCGTCCCCGCGCGTGACCTTCTCGATCTCCTTCTCGAGCTCCTTCTCGCAGCGCGTGAAGGCGTTCTGGGCGTTGTTCATCGCCTTCCAGAACCGCTCGTTCACCCGCTCGTCCTCGGTCACCGGAGTGCCCCAGGCGAGATCGTCCAGATCGAGCTCCTGCAGGAAGTCCGCCGCATACTTGCGGCCCTTGCGCGCCAGCAGCTCGCCCGTGGACGCGCTCTTCAGCACGTTCACGAGCTGCTCATCGAGGATCTGCGTGGCGTTCGAGAGACGGACTTCGGCGATGCGCTCGCGCTCCTTCTTGGACTCGCGGCGCAGCTTCTCGATCTTCTTCTTCTCCTGCACCTTGGTGGTCTCGTCCTTCTCGCGGCGCGAGAACACCTTGATGTCGATGACGATGCCGTCCATGCCCGGCGGGGCCTTGAGCGACGCATCCCGCACGTCACCCGCCTTGTCACCGAAGATGGCCTTGAGCAGGCGCTCCTCGGGCGACAGCTCCTGCTCGCCCTTCGGAGTGACCTTGCCCACGAGGATGTCACCCTGTCGCACGCGGGCGCCGATGCGGATGACGCCCTCTTCATCGAGGTTCTTGACCGCTTCCTCGGACACGTTCGGGATCTCGCGCGTGATCTCTTCCACGCCGCGCTTCGTGTCACGGACCTGCAGTTCGAACTCCTCGATGTGCACCGAGGTGAACACGTCGTTCTTGATGAGCTTCTCGCCCACCAGGATGGCGTCTTCGTAGTTGTAGCCGCCCCACGGCAGGAACGCCGCGAGCACGTTTCGGCCGAGCGCCAGCTCGCCCTCACGCGTGGCCGGGCCGTCCGCGATGACCTGGCCCTTCTTGACCTTGACGCCCTCGGTGACGACCGGCCGCTGGTTCAGGCAGGTGTCCTGGTTCGAGCGGCGGAACTTGGTGAGCCGGTAGATGTCGAGGTTCGGCTGCTCCGAGTAGTCGAACTCGGGCTCGTCCTCGTCGCGCTCGTAGCGGACCGCGATCATCTCTCCCGAGACGAACTCGACCACGCCCGAACGGCGCGCCAGCACGAGCGCACCCGAATCCTCGGCCACCTTGTCCTCGAGTCCGGTGCCCACGAACGGAGCCTCGGTCACCAGGAGTGGCACGGCCTGACGCTGCATGTTCGAGCCCATCAGGGCGCGGTTGGCGTCGTCATGCTCGAGGAACGGGATGAGCGCCGCAGCCGGCGACACCAGCTGGATCGGCGACACGTCCATGTAATCGACGTTTGTGCGCTCGACGTTGGGGTACTCACCCTGCGAGCGCACGGTGAGGTACTCCTGATCGAGCACGCCGGACTTCTTGTCGAACGGCGTGTTGGCCGGCGCGATGCGTGCGCGGTCCTCGACGTCGGCCGCCAGGAACTCGGGCTTCTTGCGGTCGACCTGGCCACCGGACACCCGGAAGTACGGCGTCTCGAGGAAGCCGAACTCGTTGACCTTGGCATAGGTGGACAGCGACGAGATCAGACCGATGTTCGGACCTTCCGGCGTCTCGATGGGGCAGACGCGGCCGTAGTGCGTGTAGTGCACGTCACGCACTTCGAAGCCGGCGCGGTCGCGCGTGAGGCCGCCCGGTCCGAGTGCGGACAGACGGCGCTTGTTCGTGAGCTCGGCGAGCGGGTTGGTCTGGTCCATGAACTGCGACAGCTGGCTCGAACCGAAGAAGCTCTGGATCACCGCCGAGATGGTGCGCGAATTCACCAGGTCGGTCGGGGTGATCTGCTCCTGGTCCTGCAGCGACATGCGCTCACGGATGATGCGGGCCATGCGCGCGAGACCGATGTTGAACTGGTTCGCGAGCAGCTCGCCCACCGAGCGCACGCGCCGGTTGCCGAGATGATCGATGTCGTCCGTACGCGCCGGCGTCTCCGCCCCGCCCTCGTCCAGCACCATGGCACCGCCCGTACGGAGCAGGAGCAGGTACTTGATGATGACGATGAAGTCCTCGCGGCACAGCGTCGTGTGGTTCAGGTCCGGCACGCCGAGGCCGAGCTTCTTGCGCACGTCGCGGCTGGGCAGCAGCGCGTCGTGGGGAAGCTTCTGGTTCAGCTTGTACCGGCCGACGCGCGCGAGGTCGTAGCGCTTCGGGTTGAAGAACAGCTTGTTCAGGATCTCACGGGCCGAATCGGCACGCGGCGGCTCACCCGGACGGAGCAGGTTGTAGATGCGGTGCAGTGCCTCTTCCTGCGACTTCGTCTGGTCCTTGCGCAGCGTGTTGCGCACGAGGTCGGCGTCGTCCTGATGCGGGATCAGGAACACTTCCAGGGCCTCGAGCCCGGACTTCTTGAGGATCTCGACCTTCTCGGCGGTGATGTCCTCGTTGGCCTCGAGCAGGATCTCGCCCGTGGCCTCGTCCATCAGGTCCTGGGCGCAGACACGGCCCAGCGCGAGTTCGGCCTTCTTGCCGCGCACATCGAACACTTCCTTCTCGTAGAAGAGCTCGAGGATCTCGCGGTCGGACACGAAGCCGAGC
>JBEBGT010000550.1:0-2875 GCA_040081365.1 Candidatus Eiseniibacteriota bacterium
GTGTCGATGACACGGTGAGGAGCGGCCGGGTTCTGCGACGCGGCGAATGGCGGGCAGACGGGCTTCGCAGGCCACTGGCTCATGAATAGTCCCGGCTAGGTGCGTGCGTTGGCCACGGGGTCGTCGAACGCGGGGCGCCTCTCGTACCCCCACCAACGAACCCGAGTTCGCGACCTGCGGACCATTGCTGGGGGGGGGGGTGTCGGAGCCATACCGTGTCCGTGACACGACAACCCGGTGGGTCGACGTCGACACCGCGTCGCAGCTCCGCGCAGCCGCGCACTCCGACGGCCCACTCATCACGCCGAGGGCTCGTCCATGGCTAGCTCCCTGTACTCCCGAATCTCACATTGCATTGCGGGCCCGTGCCGCGCCTCGCTGTTCGCGCTCCTGATCGCTGGAAATGCCCACGCGATACAGCTGCGTTGGGCGAGCGGCTCCACCGACATCACCGTCATGCAGGAATCCCGTGTCGTCCTCGTGGTCGCTGCCGACTCCGCCGAGGGCAGGCTGCCGAACGAGTGGCGACTGCAATGGACCGCCGACTCCCTCGGGATCCAGTTCCTCCCGTTCGAGCAGGCTTGCCTTGTCGACACGGCCAAGGTCGATTCTATCGCTTCGCCGTCCACGCCAGCCGACAGCGCCGCGAACCAGCTCACGGCGCGCTTCTGCAGCTCGAGCGAGAATGGTGTGGCGCTGGCCTACTACCTCGTGAACCTGCGCGCGGGCGGCCACGGCAAGCTGAAGGTCGTGGCGCTCGATCCCGCAGATCCGGACTCGGCAGCCGTCATCGAGTCGAACGAGGTGACGTTCAACGGCGGGATCGGAGGTGTGTACGCGCCAGCGGTCTTGAGGGTGACGAGCGACCACAGCACCATAATCCTCCGCGTCGAGGCTATTGGCACCGACCTGACTGGCGTCCAGGGCATGAGCCTCTCCGCGCCGGAGCTGCAGGCCGACGTGCGCCTCAACATGGAGTCACTCAGTTCGTCCCACGCGTCGGGGAGCGCCTCGATTGCGGTGCCGCTGCCGACCTCCACGGTGCTCATCGAAGGTTCCGAAGGGGTCGTGGCTTCGAGCCAGGTTCCGGCCGACGAAGTCGTGGCGATGGAGGTGCCCGATGAGGCGTTCTTTCGTGACCCGGACTACCCGGCCGCGTACCCGAAGGATTTCGCGTTCATCAACGCGCCCACTCCCGTGGACGGCGTGTGGATCAACCAGTTCCACATCTTCTACATTCGAAGCTGGCGCGATGGCAGAGCGGATGCCTTGAACGAAGTGGCCTTCGGTCACGCGTGGTCTCGCGACCTCATCCACTGGAGCTACACGGCCAACAGCCTCGACGCCTTCCACGCCAACACCAGCGACGTCACGGCGTGGGACCATTCGCACGTCTGGGCTCCTAGCATCGTCCAGTTCGGCACGAAGTTCCTCATGTTCTATACCGGCGTCGCGCTGAACGGTGACCAGACGATTGGCTACGCAACGGCCGATTCGATCTACACGACGAGTCCCTCCACCGCGTGGTCCCGGCGGGCCTCGCCGAGTCACTCGCCCCCGTTCACTGACAACACATGGGTGTCCCAAAATCATCCGTGGCAGTTCCGCGACCCCTACGTGATGCCGGACCCGCAGAACCCAACGTCGCAGTTCCTCATGTTCTACACCGCCAAGACCGAGGTCGACTCAGGATATGCGGTGGGCGTGGCTCGGAGCTTCCCGAACGATCCCACACGCTGGACCGACCTCAGCTACTACCCGACCACGAACATCGCCCACACCTTCATCGGCCGTCTGGAATCGCCGCATGTCTTCCCTGACTCAATCAACCGGGCGCCCGCACGGAATCTGTTCGCGACATGGCGTCTCATGTTCACCATGGGTGATTGGGACTTCCCGGATTCCACGCGCATCGTGTTCTTCGAGACCAAGGTCACCGGCACGGACATCACGGATCGCACCGCGTCGCACTGGTCCACGACACCGACGAACCTCTACGACTACCTGCACCTGACCTCGGCATCCCCTGAGTACGGGCACCAGGCATCGGAGATGCTGAACATCGGCGGGACCTACTTCTGGGCGGGCTTCGACGGGGCCGACATCCGTTTCCGGCGCGTCGGGTGGGACGGCAACCAGTTCTGGCTCACGAACGTCGGGCAGATCGTCGGCGTCGACGGACTGGTCACACCGAAGGCGACCCGACTCGCTCTCGCGGGGATGAACCCGAGCCGGGGTGCCACGCAGTTCCGGATCGAACTGCCGTCGCGGATGCGCACGACCCTCATGATCTACGATGTCATGGGGCGGAGGCTCCGGAGCCTGGCCGATCGGGAGATACCGCCTGGGGCGACCGAGGTGATGTGGGACGGCAGGGACCAGGGCGGTGCGGCCGTCGGAACGGGCATGTACTTCGCTCGGATGGTGGCGGCCGGGAAGTCGCAAGTCGTCAGGGTGCCACTGGTTCGCTAGCAGACGAGGATCACGATGGTGCGGTGCTTGCACACACTCCGACCGCGGGCCGCGACGCGCCTGAGGCCATGGGCCGAGATCGCAGTGCTGGTGTGCATGGCAGCCTTGCTCGCCGCGCTCGGTACCGGACTGGCATTTGGGCAAACCGTCGATGCGAAGCTGGGGATCGTGACCGATGCCGGCGGCGTGAACGACATCGTTCGAGTTGGCAACACGATCTACATCAGTGGTGGGTTCACTCAGGTGGGGCCATTCACAGGACGAGGAGTTCCCGTGAACGCCACAACCGGGCGGCCCGCCAGCGTCTACCCACGGGTCAGCGGAGAGGTGGCTGTCGCTGTCGCGGACGGGCATGGCGGATGGTTCGTCGGAGGGAGTTTCTTCTCCATCGACGGGCGGGCGA
>JBEBGT010000551.1:0-2870 GCA_040081365.1 Candidatus Eiseniibacteriota bacterium
GCGGGCGCGCTTGAGCGGCGGGGTGGCGCGCCACGCCGGGTAGGCCTTCTGCGCGGCCTGCACGGCGCGCCCGACGTCGTCGGTGCCGCCCATGGGCACGCGCGCGAGCAGGCCATTGGTGGCGGGATTGCGCACTTCACCGGTGGACTTGGCACTCGAGTCGACCCAGCGGCCGCCGACGAAGATCTTGAGTGTGGTGGGGGCACCGGTACCGATGGTGCCCGCCAGCGTGGCCTGCTCCTGGGGCGGGTTCATGTCACACCTCCGAAGGGGAACTGGAACTGGGATTCGATGCCCGGAGCATACACCTCCCGCCCCGCAGACGACGAGGGCCGGGGCTCACGGACGAGCCCCGGCCCCCGGTCGCGATGGAGCCCGGTCAGTGCCCGAGCCGGCCCCCGAACTTGTACGAGACACTGGCGAACAACTGGGTCGAGCGCTCCCCGGAGCCGAACTCGAGTTCGGCCGCCGAGAGCGGGGTGACCAGGCCGCCCATGATCCACGCGGTCCAGTGCTCGCCGATGCTCTGGTCGAGCACGGCATCGATCTCGTATCCGAACGGCCGAATGTCGGCAAGGTCGCGATCCAGCCGGTGCGCCAGCACGCGCAGCCCGGTGCCCTCGCGCGGCGTCACGCCCACCTGCAGCAGGGCGATCCGCATGTTGCTCGAGGTGCCCACCGTCGAGCCGAGCAGGTCCGCCACGTAGTAAGTGGACCAGTCGCTCCACACGAACTGCCACGGGTCGTAGCTCTCGTCCTCGCTCGTGGTCTGATCGTCGCCGCTGAACAGGAAGTACTCGGCCTTGAGCGTCGGCTGCCAGCGCATGTCGCCCGTCCAGGTGGCGGCCACATGCCCGCCGTGGCCGGCCAGGTCGGTGCCCGCGCGCGTACCGCTCTCGAGCACGGCCTCGCCCGCGACCGCGAACGCCCCACTCGCCCAGCCGCCACGCAGCGACACGGCCTGGGAGCGATCCTCCATCACACTGCTGTCGTGCCGGCGCAGGTAGGCCAGCGCGAGCTCGTTGCCCTCCGAGCGCGTCCAGCCCGCTTCGACGCCGAAGATCTGGCCGTCCGGTCGCGCGCCGAGTGCGTTCTCGAACGACGGCGAGTAGTCCACACCGAAAGCCGTGAGACTGGCCGTGCCCTTCGTCCAGCCGAACGTCACGCCATCGTAGAACGACAACGGGATGTTCCACAGGGCGGCGCGGTGATCCAGGTAACCATCGCCGACCAGGAAGCCGGTGCCGAGCTGGAGGGACTGCCGGCCCACCGTGAGCGACACGCCGCTGCCGGCGATGTCCGAAGCTGAGACGGCAACCTGGTCCAACAAGCCGTCCTGCTCGTCCTTCACGCCGTAGTAGTCGGTGCCGCTGGTGCCCAGGAGCACGCCGCCTGCCGTCACCTGCACGAGCGCCGGGAACGTGTGCATCAGCCGCCCGCGCACGAAGCCCTCGCCCCAGTGTGCTACGCCGGGTGCGAAGTAGGCGCGATCGGTGGTGTGGTAGCTCGCGGTGGCGTCGAGCGTGTAGGACAGCCCCGGCGGCGTGGCCGCGGCGGAGTCGGCCGGCTCCGCCGAGGCGGCAGCGGCGCCGGACAGCACGAACAGGAGCATGAACATCGGGATGTTGGAGCGGATCGGGATCACGGCATCTCCTCGCAGGGTCGGCCGGCTCATGGCGCGGCCTTGATCAAGTCCCAGACGCGCGTGTACTTCGCGTTGTCGGCGCCCAGGTCGCGGATGACTTCACACTTGGCGCGCACTTCGGGCGCCAATCGGACGGCCGGGTCGTTCAGGAACTCGGCCGGCAGGAGCGGGTACGAATCGCTGTTCGGGCACAGATAGCTGATGAACTGGCTGTTCTCGGCGGCGATCTCGGGCGTGTGCAGGAAGTCGATGAACTGGTACGCCAGTGCCGCCTGCTTGGAGTCCTTCAAGATGACCAGGTCGTCGCACGCGATCGACAGACCCTCGCGCGGGGCCAGGAACACGATGTCGGGGTTCTCGGCGCGCGCCTGCAGGATGTCGCCGCTGTAGCCATGCGACACCAGGAACTCGCCCGAGGCCAGACCGCTCTTGTACTGCTCGTTCTCGAACTTGGCGAGCTGGTGCTTCCAGCGGATGACGACGACTTTGGCCTGCTCCAGTTGCGAGGAGTCGGTCGTGTTGAGACTGTAGCCTAGGTACTTGAGTGCCGCACCGATGGTCTCGCGCATGTCGTTCAGCATGGTCATGCGGCCCTTCAGGTCGGTGCGTTCGAACATCGCCCACGTCGGCTGCGGATCCTGGACCTTGCTTTTCAGGTACGCGATGCCGCTGTTCGTGAGCATGTACGGCACGCTGTGCACCATGCCGGAGTCGATGGCGACCGCCAGGTACTCGCGGTCGACGTGCACCAGGTTGGGCAGCTTGGCGTGGTCCAGGTCCAACAGCATGCCCTGCTGCGCCATGATCGCCACCTGGTAGCTCGACGGCGTCACGAGGTCGTAGCCCGCCGCACCGGCCTTGAGCTTGGCGTACATGGACTCGTTCGAATCGAACGTGTCGATGACGATGCGGCAGGTGTGCTCCTTCTCGAAGCGCGCCACGAGCTCGGGCTTGATGTAGTCGGCCCACGTGTACACATGGAGCGTGGGCGCCTCGCGCTTGGCACAGCCGGACACGAGTCCGAGCAACGCCAGGAGCATGAGCCCGCGAGTGATCGCGTGTTTCATCGCGCCTCCTTGAGCAGCCGCTGGCTGAACCACACGGCCGTCGTGGTGAGGGTGAGCAACAGCGTGGACAGGGCATTGATGAGCGGCGGCGAGCCGTGCTTGATCATGCTGTAGATGCGCAGCGGCAGCGTGGTCGTGCCCGGGCCGGCGACGAAGAA
>JBEBGT010000552.1:0-2860 GCA_040081365.1 Candidatus Eiseniibacteriota bacterium
AGGTGATGGCGTCCATCGTGAGTGCCACTTGCCAGCCCCAGTGGTCGACGACCCAGCCGCCCATCGCGAAGCCGGCCACCGTGCCGATGATGCCGGCCACGGCCAGCAGCGTGTTCGCGGTGAGCAACTGCTCCTTGGGCACGATCTCCGGCGTCATCGCGCTCTTGGCGGGCAGGAAGAACACGTTGCAGGTGAACATGAGGAACACCATCGACCACACGGGCGCGGCGTGGTGCGTGGCGGCGTACACGATCGGGATCGCCAGCACGAGCAGCGCGCGCAGCACGTCCGACACGATCAGCACGCGGCGCAGGTTCCAGCGGTCGACCCAGGGGCCGGCGAACGGGGCGAACAACAGCACGGGCAGCACCGATACCGTGCCGTGCAGGCTCAACATGAGCGAGGACTGGCCGGGGTCGTGGTAGTCGCGGGTGTGCTGCTGGACGAGGCCGTTCAGGGCCAGATAGTTGATGCGGTCGCCCCACAGCGAGATGAGCTGGCCCCACCACAGTGCCGCGAAGTCGCGCTGCAGCAGTAGCGGGCGCACGGGCGCGCCGGAAGCGGTGGGTGTGGCGGTCGCGATGGCGGGCCGTTCCTCGCTCGAGAGCGTGTCGCCCATCGCCGGCCTCAGGCCGCGGTCGTGCCGGAGAGCGCGGAGGTGCGGCGTCCGGCCGCCTCGCGGTACACCACTTCGATACGATCCACCACACTCGGCCACGAGAACTCGAGCGCGCGGCGGCGGCCCTCTTCCGCGATGCGTCCACGCCGCGCGGGGTCTTCGACGAGCTGCGATAGCGCACGGGCCAGCGCGGGCACATCACCGGGCGGGAACACGGCGGCGTCCTTGTTGGGCGTGACCACCGTGCGATAGCCCGGGATGTCCGAGCACACCACGGCGCGGCCCGCCGCCATGGCTTCCACGAGCACGATGCCGAAGCTCTCGTTGCCCGTGGCGGGCGAGCAGAAGATGTCTCCGGTCGCGTACCAGCGTGGCAGGTCGGCGCTCGGCACGTGACCGAGGAAGTGCACGTGCTCGCGCACACTGTTGGGTACGCCGGCCATGATCTGCGGGCGCAGGTAGGAGTCGCCCACGACCAGCAGCCGCGCACGGCCGTCCGTGCGCATGACCACTTCGGGCATGGCCGCGATCAGGTCCTGCACGCCCTTGCGCGGATCGAGCCGGCCGACGAACAGGATGTTCGTGAACGCCGGGTCCTTCCATTCCGGGAACGGTGCCACGAGCGGATGGAAGCGCTCGACGTCGACGCCGTTGGGGATGATGTCGTAGGGCCCCGGGTGATAGAGCTCGGCGGTGGCCTTGGCGGTGGTGCTCACCGCGATGCGTCCGTCGAGTCGCGACATGGCCCCGACCACGAGCGGCTTGAAGAAGTCCTGCAGCGCCGTGCGCCCGCCGGTGGAGTGGAACGTGCCCACCGTGGGACGGTCCGAGACCTGCACCGCCATGATCGGCAGCGACGGCGCGGTCGGGCAGTGCACGTGCACGACGTCGAGGTCGAGGTCGCGGATGGCCTTTTTGAGCTGGCGTTTGAGCGAGATACCGATGGCGAAGTCCACGAACGCGCGGTTGAACGGCACGAGGATGTTCCAGCCGATGCGCAGCACGCCGTCCTTGAAGCCCTTCTCACCGCGCCGGAAGAAGCTGGTGATGATGGTGACCTCGTGCCCGCGCTTGCGCAGCTCGGCCGCCAGCGCGTGCACGTGTTCGGTGACACCGCCGTAGCGCGGATAGTACGACTGCGAGACGATGCCGATCTTCACGCGCCGGCCCTGCGTTCCGCTCCGGCGGGTGCGTTCGCCGGGTCGGCGGCGGGCAGGTCCCAGAGCGGCCGGAAGATGCACCACTGGTCGATGTGCTCGCGGATGTGGCGCTCGGCCGTGGCCGCGATGGCCTGGTGCAGTTCGGCGGTGGTGGCGAAGGCGGCCGGGTCAAGGGGTGGCTCGATGACGATGCGGAAGCGCCCGGGCGTGGTGCGCTCGCAGTAACCGCACAGCAGCAGCGCGCCGGTGCGCTGCGCCAGCACGCCGGGTCCGGCCGGGAACGGCGTCGGGCGGCCGAACCACTCGACCTGGTGGCCGTGCGCGTACAGGTTACCGTCGACCATGAGCGCGACGGGATCGTTGTGGTCCAGCGCGCGCATGATCTTGCGGAAGCCGTCCTCGGGCGAGATCGTGGTGATCGACAGCTCGGTCTTGGAGTCGCGCACCGCGCCCGACAACCAGCGCGACAGCTGCACGCCGGCGACCGCATGCAGCGCATAGCCCCACTGGGCCACCATGACCCCCGCCAGCTCCCAGTTGCCGATGTGCGTGGAGGCCAGGATGACACCGCGGCCGCGCTCGATGCCGCGGTCCAGGTGTTCCTTGCCGACGACCTCGACCGATGACAACAGCTCCTCGCGCGACAGGTGGGGGAGCCGGAAGAACTCGTACATCATGCGGTTGTAACTGCGCATCATGCCACGCGCGATGCGGGCGCGGTCGCGGCGCGAGGTGCGGGGCAGGATCACCGCGAGGTTGGCCATGACCGAGTGCCGGCGGCCCGGGAAGGCCAGCCAGTGGAGCCCGGTCGCCATGTCGGCGAGCGCGTACCCCAGCCACGGCGGGATCGCGGCGATGAACGCCGTGAGCCAGCCGAAGATCAATCGGGACATTCCATTGCCTCCCAGGTCTCCAGCCTCGTACCGCTCGGGTGCGCCGCGGGGAGCGCCAGCCCCGATGGAGAGGGAGCGACCGTAGGGGGCGTCCTCGGGGGGTGTCAAGCACTCCGGCCGGTAGGGTCCGGAGGGCGAAGGGGCCGATTCCCATGCGCGCCAAGGGCCGCCCTCATAGTAGGATGACG
>JBEBGT010000553.1:0-2858 GCA_040081365.1 Candidatus Eiseniibacteriota bacterium
CGAGCTGGCCGCCGAGGGCGCCGCGCTCGCCATCTGCTCGCGTGACGCGGCGGCCATCGCCGCCGCCGGCCGCGACGTCGGCGGGCAGCGCCAGCACGTCGGCGCCCGTGGCGGCGATCCGCGCGTTCGTCGACGCCGCGCTCGCGCGCTTCGGGCGCATCGACATCCTGCTCACGAACAGCGGTGGCCCGCCGCCCGGACGCTCTGACGCGCTCGATGCCGCCGCGTGGCAGAAGGCTGCCGAGCTCACGCTGTTCGCACCCATCGAGTTCGCGCGGCTCGTGCTGCCGGGCATGAAGCAGCGCGGCTGGGGCCGCATCCTGAACGTGACCTCGATCGCGGTGAAGCAGCCGATCGACAACCTCATGCTGTCGAACTCCCTGCGCGCGGCCGTCACCGGCTGGGCGCGCACGCTGGCCAACGAGGTCGCCGCGCACGGCATCACCGTGAACAACCTCATGCCCGGCTACACGCGCACCGAGCGCGTCGAGGAACTCTCGGGCGTCATCGCGAAGCGTGACGGCATCACGCCCGAGCAGGCCGTGGCGCGCTGGGAGCGCGAGATCCCGGCCGGCCGGCTGGGCGAACCGCGCGAGTTCGCCGCACTCGCCGCGTTCCTGGCATCCGAACGCGCCAGCTACATCACCGGCACGTCGATCCCGGTGGATGGCGGCTGGATCAAGGCACTGTTGTAGGCATGCGCGCACTGCCCGAACGCCAGCCCACGCTCACCGCACAGCGCGTGCGGCTGCGCCCGTTCGCGCTCGCTGATGCGCGCGAGCTGCAGCGGCTGGCGGGCGACGCGCGCGTGGCGCTCATGACCAAGCACATCCCGCACCCCTACCCCGACGGCGCGGCCGAGTCGTTCATCGGCTCGCTGCTCGCGCGCTACGACAGCGCCGAGAGCATCACGTATGCCATCGTCGGTACGGACGACGCGCTGCGCGGCGGCATCGCGCTGGAACTGGATTCGGCCGCGAACGAAGCGGAACTGGGCTACTGGGTGGCGTTCGAGCACTGGGGGCAGGGAATCGCCACCGAGGCGGGCGGAGCGCTGCTCGAGTTCGCGTTCGACACGCTGGCACTGGCCCGGGTTCAGGCGCGACACATCGTGCGCAACCCGGCGTCGGGGCGCGTCATGGAGAAGCTCGGCATGACCCCGGTGCGCACCGAGCACGACGTGCCGTGGCGGGGCGACGCGCGCGAGGACTACGTGTTCCGCGCGCTCACCCGGCGGGAGTGGAACGCGCGCTGACCCCGGCGGCGCGGCCGTTCGTTCACGCCCGCCGAACGCTGTTCACCCCGGCCGCACGGAATCCCCAGCCCGGCACGATCTCCCGCGAAAGTGGCGGCCTTCGTGCGATTTCTCGCACTTTTCGGGTATCTGCCCTCACCTGTTCCAGTGAGCGGGACGAGAGACCCGCGCGGCCGTGAACGAAAGCGCAAGCGAGAGAGAGGGGCAGGCCATGAGCACGATGAACAAGGTCTGGCAGGCCGATGCCAAGATGGGCCGGATCGAGTGCGAAGCCGATGCCGAACTGGCGGCCGAGATGGCGCAACACGCGGCGGAGAACGCGGTGATCTGGGCGCACGCCTCCGGCGTCGGCGAGGACGATGCGGCCGAGGCCGGCCGCGCCGCCGTGCGCGCGCGTGCGGCGTGCGAGCGCGCCATGCTGGCGGACACCGATGACGAAGCTCTGGCCGAGACCGCGGCCGCCTGGGCCGCCACCGAGACCGCGCAGGAAGCCGATGCGCGCGTGATCGAGGCCATCGCGGCGGCACTGCTCGCGGCTTAGAACCTCTGCAACACACGGCGAACGCCGTGCGGCGGATCGTGCGACTCACACCCACTCGCGCGTGCACCCCGCACGGCGTTCGCATGTCCGGCTCGGCACTCGCACGCAGGGCGCGCGTTGGGTACGGTGGCCGGCATGAGCGAGCCCCGCACGTCGTCGTTCCGTGACAACGAGTCGACCGCGTTCCTGCTGCGCCTGGGCCGCGCGTTCCACGCGCTCGGCTATCCGTCCCACCGCATCGAGGAGATGCTGGGTGACGCGGCCGAACGACTGGAGCTCGAAGGCCAGTTCTTCACCACGCCCACCAGCATCTTCGCGGCCTTCGGCCCGCAGGACCAGCAGCGCACGTTCCTCGTGCGCGTGGAACCCGGCGACCTGCACCTGGAGCGCCTGGGCCGCGTGCAGGTGATCGCCGAGGACGTGCTCGCGGGCCGCCGCACGCCACGCGAAGGCCTCGACGCCCTGGACGCCATGGACCTCGAACCGCCGCGCTGGGGCGCCGGCATCAGCTCGCTGGCGTTCGGTGTCGCGGGTGCGGCCGCGGCGCGCTTCCTGGGCGGCGGCATCCCGGAGATCGTCGTGGCCGCGGCGATGGCCATGCTCACGGGTTGGCTCGCGGTCGCGAACATCCTGCCGGTGCCCGCTCGGCGCTTCTACGAACCACTGGCGGCGTTCATCGTGTCGGCGCTCGTCACGGCCATCGCGTCGCGACTCCGGCTCTCCACCTACCTCGCCACGCTCGGCGGGCTCATGGTGTTGCTGCCCGGGCTCACGCTGTCGGCCGCGATCTCGGAACTCAACTCCATGCACCTCGTGAGCGGCACGGCGCGGCTCACGAGTGCGGTGATGCGCTTCATCGGACTGGCGTTCGGCGTGGCGCTGGGTGCGCGCGTGGCGGAACTGCTGTTCGGCCATGCGCCGCACGTGAGTGCGGTGCCGCTGCCGGTGTGGACCGAATGGATCACCGTGGCGGTCTCGCCGCTCGCGTTCGCGGTGATCATGCGCGCCCGCCCAGTGGATGCGCCCGCCATCCTGGGCGTGTGTGTGCTGGCGTTCCTGGGC
>JBEBGT010000554.1:0-2854 GCA_040081365.1 Candidatus Eiseniibacteriota bacterium
CTGGGGCAGCACGATGCAGCGGTACTGGCATGGGTCAGCAGCGCGCGCGCGATCGCCGCAGGTCCGGCGGGCGAGTTCGGGCGCGCGATCGGGCTGTTCCAGGAGTCCCACCGTCTGGCGCTCGAGAGCGGCCAGGTTCGCCAGGCGATCCTGGCCGCCACGAATGCGGCGGACAACTTCTCGATCCTGGGAGACCTCGAGACCGCTCTGGCATGGGTGGAACGAGCGCTGGCGCTGGCACGCCGCACCGGGTGGCCGAGCATGCTGGGCAGCGCGCTCATGCAGACGGGCAACATCCTGCGCCTGCTGGGCCGGTGTGCGGAGGCCGACGCCGCGTTGCGCGAGGCGTTGTCCGCGCGTGCGAAGCTCCAGGAGTCGAACGGCTTCCTGGTCACGCTGGGCTACCTCGGCGATGTCTGCCTCGACCTGGGGCGGCCGGCGGAGGCCCTGGAGCATTACAGTCAGGCCGAGCGGCACGCCCGGCGGCTCGGGGGAGCCATCTCGTTGCTACGGATCCTGCGCGGCCAGGCCCATGCGCTCTGCCGGCTCGGCCAGTCGAGTGCGGCGTGGGGGCGTATCGCCGCCGCCCTGGACCTGGCTCGAACGGAAGGCAGTCCCGACGAACTCGTCGACACCCTGCGCGTGTGCGCGGAACTCCACCTTCGGCACGCACTCGTGATCCCCGGCGGAGCCACACCGGGACTCAGCGCGCTGTCGCGCCTCAAGGAGGGCATGGAGGTCGCCGAGCGGATCCCGGGCTATGCGCTGCCGCACGAGTTCCTGGAGCTGACCGCGGAAGCCCACGCCGCCGAGGGCGACTATCCGGAGGCTTACGCCAGCGCCCTCGCGGCCACCCGACTGCGGGACAGTCATCGCCTCGCGCGCAACCGCAGCCTCGCGCTGGCTACGCAGGAGATCCACGCATTCGAGCGCGAGCGCGCGGAGTCCGAGTTCGAACGGCAGCGCCGCGCGACCGAGCGAATCCACAGCGAGGCGGAACAGCACCGGAGAATGGCGCGAAGCGAGGCGGAGCGGGCCGCCACGCTCGAAGAGACTTCCCGCACGCTGGAGATCCTGGGGCAGGTCGGCCGGGAGGTCACCACGCGGCTGAGCGTCGAGGAGGTGTGCGCCACCCTGGACCGGAACCTCAGCCGGCTGCTCGACGTGACGTCCTTCGACGTCTACCTGCTCGACACCGAGGCGGGCCTGCTCCGGAACATCTTCGGCGTGGAAGCTGGTGGGTCCTCGCCGCTCATGGACATCCCGTTGGCGGACCCGGCCGCCTACTGCGCCCGCTGTGCGCGGGAACAGGACGAAGTCGTCGTCTTCAAGCGCGCCGACGGCAGGTGCGAGAACCTGGTTCCCGGAACGCTCCACACCCTGAGTCTCCTGTTCTTCCCCATGTTCATCGGGGAACGCCTACTCGGGGTGATGTCGGTTCAATCCGCGCGGGATCACGCCTACGCCGAACGGGAGTGCTCGATCTTCCGCACCCTCTGCGCCTACGCCGCGATCGCGTTGGAGAACGCCTCGGCTTATGCGGCGGCCGAGCGGTCCCGGCTCGAGGCGAGTCAGGCCCTCGCTGAGCTGCGCGAGACCGAGGCGACGCGCGCCTCGCTCGAGATCCAGTTGCGCGAGTCCCAGAAGATGGAGGCGGTTGGGACCCTGGCCGGGGGGATCGCCCACGACTTCAACAACACACTCGCCACGATCCTGGGCAACGCCGAGCTCGCGCGCCAGGATGCCGCGGGTATCCCGCAGGCGGTGGCGAGCCTCGAGGAGATCCGCAAGGCGGCCTCGCGCGCACGCGACCTTGTCCAGCAGATCCTGTCGTTCAGCCGGCGCCAGCCCACGGAGCGGATGTCGATGGGCATCGGGCCTGTGATCGAGGCTGCGGAACGACTGCTGCGCGCCACGCTGCCCAAACGCATCATCCTCGACGTGGAGTGCCCACCCGGCCTGCCGTTGATCCGCGCCGATGCCTCCCAGATCCAGCAGGTCGTGATCAACTTGGTCACCAACGCCATGCAGGCGATCCGGAGCCACCACGGACGGATCGGCATCCACGTCCGTGCGGGCGGGATCGGCGATGACCTCGCGGACCGTCATCCTGCGCTGCGCGGCTTCCGCACCCGGTGTCCCGGAGAGGCGCTCGAGCTCGCGGTCATCGACGACGGGCCGGGCATGGATGCCGCCACGCAACAGCGGATCTTCGAACCGTTCTTCACCACCAAGCCGCGCGAAGAAGGCACGGGCCTCGGGCTGTCCGTGGTCCATGGCATCGTGCAGTCCCACGAGGGAGTGATCGTGGTCGAGAGCCAGCCGGGCCACGGCGCGACCTTCCGCGTGTTCCTGCCCGTGGCGAATCCCGCGGTGTCGGCCGAGCCCGAGCCCGGCGTGGGTTCGGCGAACTCCGGGCTGGACTCCGCGCCGAGGGCCGTCACGCCGCCGTCGGGACCTCGCGTGTTGTACCTCGACGATGACGAAGCCGTCGTGTCGATCGTCACTCGCCTGGTCGGGCGGCTGGGATATCGCGTCACCGGGCACACCGACCAGCGCGAGGCGCTGGCGGAGCTCGCCCGTCGGCAGTCGGCCGACGAGGCGGACGGCCGTTACGAGTTGTTGCTGAGCGACTACAACATGCCGGGCATGTCGGGGCTCGAGGTCGCCCGGGAGGTGCGCGTGATCGACCCCGCGCTGAGTGTGGCCATCGCGTCCGGGTTCATCGATGAGGTGCTGCTGGCACAGGCTGCCGATGCGGGGGTTCGGGAGTTGATCTTCAAGGCTGACATCGAGGAGATGTGCGCGGCGGTGGTTCGCCTGGTGCCCATGCCCCCCGCCGCGGGGGGCGAAC
>JBEBGT010000555.1:0-2852 GCA_040081365.1 Candidatus Eiseniibacteriota bacterium
GCGCCGCGAACTGCAGCGCGTGTTCGTGGACCGCATGGCGAACATGGTGGCCGAGCCCGCGCCCGGCACGCCGGACGACGCCCGCGCCCTGGCCCGCCTGGCGTTGAGCCGCGTGGACGCCCGCTGCGCGCGCGCGCTGGCCTCGGCCGCACCGATGGGCGACAACACCCGTGCGCACCTGTTGGAGACGCGCGCCCGCATCAAACGCGCTCTCGAGGCGGGGCGCGACACGGACGGCGCACCGCCCGCCGGTGGCGGCCGGCCGATGGGGGCGTTCGGCTCCCCCACTGGCGTGCGTGTGGATAGCCGATAGCCGTACCGGCAATGCCAGTTCAGTCCAGCTATACCGTCAGGGACAGCGCCCCGGGGAAGTTCCCGGGGCGTTGTATTTTCGTGGGGGGACGCGCACCTCTCCGGGTGCAGGGCCGCTTCAGGCGGGTTTGGAGAGGCTCGTCGGGAGTTCAAGTCCTGCAAGGTAGTACGGAGCGCGTGGTCGTGCGTTCGTTCATGGTGTCTCGGATCCGGGCCGGTGTTCACCCTGGCCTTACGTGGGGAGATCCGGTGCGCCGCTACTGAACAGCGCCGACCCCGCTTCCGTATTCCCAGCAAGCTCCCCGCTTGTCATGGGAAAACGGAATCGGCAGACTCCCTGCGTACCATGCCCCCCAGGGCAGTCGAAGCTCCCCCCGAGAGCTTGGTCGTGTGCTTGGACACGTACCGGTGCGGGGTCCGAGCCCGAAGTGCTGCGAGATCCGGATGGCACCCCCCCCTTCCCAGCCATCCGTCACCGGAGGAAGTCATGCTTCTGCGCCGCCCCGCTGCGACTTGGCTCGTTGCCGTTCTCCTGACGGCGACTGCGCTCTCCCCTGCGTCCGCGGACGTCAAGGGCCGGTCGTACTCGATGTACGCGAACCTGCCCAACTACGGCGTCAATCCCGTCACGCACTGCGATTCGGGCTGGCTCGATCGCGCCACCGGTGGTGCGCGCTCGAGCTACAAGGGCAATATCTCCTACGGCAACATCCTGCGCTGCGACTACATGGAGAGCGACTCGCACGGCGATCGCTGCAAGGGCCGCAGCAGTTCCAAGCTCGAAGCCGGTTGGATCGGCAAGGGGATGCCGTTCGAGGTCACGTGGACGCACATGGAGTCCGCCGATGACGACACCTGCTGTGCACCACAGGATCGCGACGACATCCCCTCGGTGTTCGTGGGCCTGACGTTCGCGGGCCAGTGCGTCACGGTGACCGGCCGCCAGAACCAGACGCTGTCGGTCCCGGGCGTGGCGACGCTGATCCTGAACGAGGTCAAGCACGATGACGACACGGACTGCGACAACGACGACGCGGAGCACCACGCGCTGCACCTGATCCTCAAGAACGGCAACGAGGTCATCCTGGGTGCGAGCAAGTTCGACAGCGACGACGACTGCTGCATGGTCACGCCCGGCGCGCGCCCGACCTGGGGCATGGTGAAGGCGCACTACCGGTAGCCGCAATGGCTGACGGGGTGGCGCCCCCCTTGCCCGCCACCTCGGGAGATTGCAGCCCCCCCGCACGGCCGCCCGGTCTTCACTGGGCGGCCGTGTTCATGCCGCCCTGACCGCGTCAGCGTGCGGCGGGTGGGCTCACGCGCACGGGCCGGCCCTGCCAGTCGCGCAGTGCGCGCAACATCACCGCTTCGGCCGGACGGCCGCGCGTGTCGAACGGGTCGTCGCCGAGCCGGGCCGAGCTGCCCCACTTCCAGAAGTACGCCCCCGCCAGCCACTCGCACGGCTCCATGGCCGAGACCGCGGCCTCGTAGCAGGCGCGCTGCAGCTCGGGATCCTCGGCGCCGCGGCTGGCTTCCCACGGCCGACGTGCGGCGTTCGGGCTGGGCGCGTAGCCCAGTTCAGCGAGCACCACGGGCCGACCGAAGCGGCGCGACAACGCGCCGAGCTGCGCGAGCGCCTTGGCCGCACCCCCGCGCAGTGCGCCGGCATCGCGCGCGTCGCCCTCGGTGAGCGGCGCGTAGAACGACACGCCGATCAGGTCGAGCTGGTCCCAGAACGGCACGCGCGCGGCCTCGTCCCAGTTGGCGCCGTACGACAGGAGCCCGCCATAGAGCTTGCGCACGCGGGCGATCAACGCACGCCAGCGCACCGGGTCGGCAGCCGTGCTGCTGGCGAGCTCGTGGCCGATGAAATAGCCCTGGAGCTGTTCGCGATCCGCCAGCAACGCCCAATGCACGGCGACGTCCTCGTAGCGATCGAAGAACTCCTGCCAGCCGCTCGGTGTGAACGTCAGCTCGCCCGCCCAGCCGCGCGTCCAGACGTGCGGCTTCAACCACACCTGCAGTCCCAGCGCGCGCGCGCGGCCGCCTCGCACAGCGCCTCGTCGCTCTCGCCATCCGGACCGCTGTCGCTGCTGTTGCCCAGCACCGGCAGGCCCGGATCGCCCAGCCACGCGAACGGCGTGAGCGACACGGACCCCGCGCCCGCCTCGCGCATGCGCGTGAGCTGCTGCACGCACTCGGCCGACAGATAACCGCGCCCCAGACCCACGTCGTGCGCCACGCACACGCCACGTTGGAAGCCGTCGACAGGCCGCCAGCTGATGCGCCGGCGTGCGGCGAGCTCGGCCCGGCACTTCTGGAGCGCCTGCTCGGCGAGCAGCCGGTAACGCTGTTCCACGCTGGCCGCACTCACGCCGCTGAGCCGGCACAGGCTGTCGAGCGTGCCGGGCGGATCGCGCCGCACGAGTGCGAGCCACGCCGCGCGGCGCGCGCTGGCGCTCGCCAACTGCCAGATGGCCGTGGCGAGCAGCGCGCGGCTCGGAGTCCACACCAGCGGTGAACGCCAGTGCTCGTCGCGC